>DATEHP010000263.1:0-52568 GCA_035279505.1 Candidatus Sulfotelmatobacter sp.
ACCGGGCGCCAGGCTGCACATTTCCTCAGGTACTTTAGTAATGCCCGTCCCCTCTACACTTCGTTGAATCGCGCCCATTCCCCGATAAAATTCTATAGATACCCTTGAAATCCGCCGCCACTCCGCCTCTGGCGTCTGCGACGAGCGAAGGGAAAAACTTGTCCTCGACCGCTTCCAACCACGCCCGCATCCCGATTATCTACCTCATCCTTGGGGTGTTGCTGGCTATCAGCATCATTCCGATGTACTTCTATTCGGCGCAGGTAGAAAGCAGCAATGGGGAGCGACTGAAGACGAACGAGAAGCTGCTGCAGAACACAGTGACGCGCTCGCTGGCCGATGATCTCTCACAGCACGAACGCTCGCTGCGCCTGATGCTCGCCAATCTTTCATCAGCCATTCAAGTGGCCTCCGGCGGCGATATCGGTGAGAAGAACATCGAAGCGCCGGAATTGCGCGCACTCCTCGAAAATTTCGTTTCCTCATCCGACGAGATAGCCTACGCCACCTTGTTGAACTCAGAAGCCAAAGGCATCCGCGCCGGAAAAATCTCTCCTGATGCTTTTCTGCAGCGCGAACTGGAGCGTGCCTACGCCGCAGCCCGCGACGGCCGCGTCTACAACGGACAGGCGCTCGTCGTAGGAGAGGGAAAGAACGCCCGCACCGTCTTCATCGTCAGTTCCCCGGTGCAATACGGCCCGCGCTTTCTCGGAATGATCGCGTCGGTTGTCGATCTCCAATTCCTGATTCGCCGTCTGCGTGAGGTCGGCGGCGGTCTTACCCCCTATGTCGTCGATGCCCAGGGACGGCTGGTCGCCGCGGCTACACCCGAATTCGCCACAGGCCAGGACATGAAGAATCTCGACATCGTCCGCAACTTCGTCGAGAGTGGCAATAAGGCACAGCTCGCCGAAACGCGCGAATTCAACATGAACTCTGGCCCCGAACATATCGAGATGCTCGGCACATACAGCCCCGTCACCTCGCTTGACTGGGCTGTCATCGTGCAAAAGCCGCTGCGCGAGGCCTATCGCGACGTCTACGACATGCAGCGCACCGCCCGCCTGCTGGCTATCCTGATGGTGCTGCTAAGTATTGGCGTAAGCATCTTCGCCGCCCGCCGCATCACCAACCCGCTGAAGGTGCTCACGCAGTCCAGCCGCGCACTCGCCAAGGGAGATTTCTCCCAGCGCGTTCACCTGTGGAGCCGCACCGAAATCGGCGAATTGGCTCAAACCTTCAACAGCATGTCCGAAGAACTCGAACGCTTTGTCGAAGATCTGAAACGCGCCGCCGATGAGAACCTGGCCCTGTTCATGGGCTCCATCCAGATGCTTGCCGGTGCCGTCGATGAAAAGGATCCCTACACCCGTGGTCACTCCGACCGCGTCACGCGCTATTCTTTGATGATCGCCAAAGAAATGAACCTGCCTTCGTCGTTCATGGAGATCCTGCAGGTCTCGGCGCAGCTCCACGACGTCGGCAAGATCGGCATCGAAGATCACATCCTGAAAAAACCTGGCGCGCTGACCGAAGAAGAATTCGAGGTAATGAAGACCCATACGACAAAGGGTGCGAACATCTTAAGGCCCGTCACGCAATTGGCCGAAATGCTGCCCGGCATCGAGTTGCACCACGAGGCGCTCGATGGCCGTGGATACCCTTACGGCTTGAAGGGCGATCAGATTCCGCTTCTCGCGCGCGTCATCGCCGTTGCCGACACGTTCGATGCGCTCACCACGAACCGTCCTTACCAACAGGCGCACACGCCCGATCAAGCATTGCAGATCATCAAGAACCTGGCCGGGAAGCGTCTCGACCCTGCCGCCGTTGCCGCCCTGCTCGCAGTTTACGAGCGTGGAGAGATCAAGATCCAGCGCTTCACGATCAAGCGCCCCATCCTGCAACCGCAGTCCCAACCCGCCGCTGCCTCCGTGGCACCCGCACCTCAAGAAGCTGCGCCATTAGAACGAACGCGAGTCTGACCTCGCAGGAATCGACGCCGCAGCGCCGCCCGTGACTAGGGATAACTCGCCGTCTCTGCCTGCATCTTCACCAGAACTTCCGCACGGTTTGCTTTCCGGCAATCCTCCACTCTCTATGCCGCGTTATAATGGCGCGCACATGTCCTTGGCCCCTGGCACCAAGCTTGGTCAATATGAAATCCTCGGACCTCTCGGCGCCGGCAGTATGGGAGAAGTCTACCGAGCCCGCGATTCCCGTCTGAATCGCGACGTCGCCATCAAGGTCCTCCCCAAGCTGTTGTCCGCCGAGCCCGATCGCCTGCAGCGCTTCGAGATCGAGGCCAAAGCCGTCGCCGCTTTGAATCACCCCAACATTCTTTCTGTCTTTCAAATGGGAACTCACGAGGGAGCGCCCTACCTGGTAACCGAGCTTCTGGAGGGAAAGACTCTCGGCGAGAGCCTGCGACGAGGACCTTTGCCCTTGCGTCAGGCAATTCAGTTCGGCGTGCAGATTGCACACGGGCTGGCCGCCGCACACGGAAAAGGCATCGTACATCGCGATCTGAAGCCAGAAAACCTGTTCGTCACCAAGGACGGACGTATCAAGATTCTCGATTTCGGTTTGGCCAAAGTCGCGCCGTCAAAACAGACTCCCACAAACCTGGCCACCACCATCACGCGACTCGGAGTTGCGATGGGAACGGTGGGCTATATGTCCCCGGAGCAGGTCCGCGGACAAGCGACCGACCATCGCACTGACATTTTCGCCTTCGGTGCAATCCTCTATGAGATGGTCATGGGCCAACGAACGTTCCAGAGAGCCACCGAAGCCGACACGGTTAGCGCCATTCTCAACGAAGAGCCTCCACCCATCACGCAACTCTCGCCGGATATTCCGCTGGCGTTGGAGCGCGTGATTCGCCGCTGCCTCGAGAAGAATCCCGAGCAACGGTTCCACTCCGCTTCTGATCTCGCCTTCGCGCTCGAGGCATTGTCGGATCCGGTATGGGCGCTCAGCGGTGCTCACGCCATCCCCCTTGAACCGCCAAAACAGCGCCGGCTTTTGTCGATCGCCGTTGCTTTGGTCGTTCTCCTGGTAGGCGGCTTTCTGGGATATCTCTGGCTGCAGCCGCCTTCAGGGCCCAGCGTGGCGAATTACGTTCAGCTCACGCATGACGGCCAGCCCAAGACCCTGATCGGAACTGACGGCGCACGGCTGTTTCTGGCGATGGGTCTGGGGAGCTCGGCTAGCTTCTCACTTCGCGGGATCGCAGAGTTGTCGATCGCCGGAGGATTGCCGAAGAAGATCGACGTAATGACTTCTGCGGATATGGTCCCGCTAAGCCTCTCGCCTGACGGCTCGCAGCTTTTGCTCATCGAGGGACAAGGCGCTCCGCCGAAAGGACCCCTGAGCAGCGTCCCGATTCTTGGTGGATCTTCGCGCAGGCTCGGTGACTTCATCGCCGAAACCGCCGCATGGTCCCCTGATGGAAAACTCCTGGCTTATACCAACCTGGGTGACTTGTATATTGCCAAATCCGATGGCGGCGAGCCGCGCAAACTGATCAGCGTGAACGGCGACATCCGCAATGTCACTTGGTCCCCCGACAGTTCTCACCTGCGGTTCGACTCTTCGGAGACTGCTGGAACCGTGGGCTTGCAAATTGAGCGCGAAGTCTCGGTCGATGGCACTGGCCTGCATCCCTTGCTCCCGGGCTGGCACAATCCACCCGACGAGTGCTGCGGCAAGTGGACTGCCGACAGCAAGTATTTCATCTTCCAGTCCCAGGGCCAGATCTGGGCTTTGGCGAATGCGGGCATCTTTCAATCGGTTCCCAAGCCGATCCTTTTGACCTCAAGCCCAATGACGCTATCTTCACCGCTTCCCAGCAAAGACGGCAAGAAACTGTTCGTTATCGGCCGCACTTACCGCGGCGAGTTAGTTCGGTTCGATGCAAAGACGTCGCGATTCCTGCCTTTCTTGGATGGTATCTCCGCTGAGTACATCGACTTTTCCAAAGACGGCAAGTGGATCACCTATACTTCCTATCCCGAAGGATCGCTTTGGCGCAGCCGGCTTGACGGCTCCGAACGTCTTCAGCTTACATTCCCGCCCATTTCACCCGTTCTTCCGCGCTGGTCGCCCGACGGAAAAACCATTCTCTTCTTCCAGTTCGCTCAAGGAGCAGACAAGCCCGCGAGGATTTACCAGGTTTCTCCCGATGGCGGAAGTCCCCGCCTTGTGCTGCCCGATGATTCCAGCCAGCAACTTGATCCGAACTGGTCGCCCGATGGCAGCAGGATCATCTTCTCGGGCGAGTCGAACAATCCGGCTTCGTCGATTCGTCTTCTCGATGTCTCCACCCGCCAGCTTTCTTCTTTGCCCGCTTCTGAGGGCTTGTTCTCGCCGCGCTGGTCTCCTAATAACCGCTACATTTCGGCGTTCTCGCCTGACTCCAAGACATTGCTATTGTTCGACTTGAGCACCCGCAAGTGGACGGAATTGGTGAAAGGCTCCCTGGGCTGGCTCTGCTGGTCACATGACGGACAATTCGTTTATGTCCTGGATTACCGCCAGAAAAGTGCAGTGATGCGGGTGCGTGTCAGTGACGGGAAAATCGAGCAAGTCGCCGACGTGAAGGACTTCCCTGCGACTGGCCGCTACGGCGGAGCTCTGGCTCTGACTCCCAACGACGAACCCGTCCTGCTCCGTGACACCGGAACACAAGACGTCTATTCGGTAGATTGGCAATCCCGATAGCTCCTCGTGGCCGCCTCACATCGCCCGTGCCTGCAGATGTCGCAACTCTACAACGCCGCTACCCGTCGCTGCATCAGCAGGAAATAGAGTGCGACCGCAATCAACAGGAGTCCGTTCACCCCCAATACAACAGGCGCGGTGTAAGCCGGCACCAGCCATCCTGAAACCAGATTTCCGATGGGCATCCCGCCGCGAAACGCAAAGTTATAAACGCTCATCACCCGCCCGCGCATTTCGTTGGTCACGCTCAACTGCACAAGCGAGGTCACCGTCGCAAAGACCGCCATCATCGATGCCCCAACCAGCAGCAGCATGGCGTAACTCACGGGCAGAAACTTCGAAAGCGAGAATCCCGCAATGCCCGCGCCCAGCACCATCAGCATGCTGAGCGCAAATCGGCCCTTCTTCGCTATGTTTCCCAGGCTCGCCACGCCCAGCGATCCCACGATCGATCCCACTCCCATCAGTGACAGCAGGTTCCCGTACGTTTCCGGGCCGCGATGGAAAATGTCCTTCACGAACACCGGGATGTACGTCCGCATCGGCATGCTGAGGAACGTCATCGCGAACGCCAGGATGATGAGCGCCACCATCGCGCCCTGACGCCAGATGAAGTGAATTCCCTGCTCCAGGCTCTTGTACATCGATTCGCCAGATTTTTCGGGCAGGAAGCGGGCGGAGATGATCGACAAGGAAATTACCGGCGCAACGAACGAAAGCGCGTTCAGGCCGAAGCACCATTTCTCTCCGAGATGGGCCAGCGTGATCCCCGCCAGCGCCGGACCGACCGTCACCGCCAGATTGAATTGAATCGAGTTCAGCGCTATGGCGTTCGGCATGTCGTCCCGATCGACTAACGTCGGGATCAGCGCCTGATATGCGGGTCCGCCAAAAGCCTGTGCCAGACCCGAAACGAACGACAGACAGAGAATCGGCCACACGTGTGTCAGCCCGAAGGCCACGAGAATTGTTAAAGTCGCAGCGCTCGCCATCTGAATGTACTGCGAGACCAGCAGAATCTTGCGGCGCTCAGTCCGATCCGCGACGACTCCACCGATCAGGGAGAATAGAAAGATGGGAATCCCCGCCAGAAATTGATCGAGAGCCAGCAGGAATGCAGAATGACTCAACCGGTAGATGAGCCATCCCTGCGCGACGATCTGCATCCACGTGCCGATGCTCGACATGCAGGCACCGATCCACATGAGACGGAAATCGCGGTAGTGAAAGGCCTTGAAGACTCGGCGGAACGTCGAGGTTTGGATTTGGTCGGGTGCGGCCACAGGTCAGGTCTATATCTTCGCACGAGGCGAGGTCAGCAAGGGTAAGATGCTCGCGAAAATCACACGGTGCGTTTTCTTTCATTGGACCACCGGTCGTTGTCGCCGCGGCCTTCAGCCTCCGCATCGCACGGGCCCACTCCCTCGGCGGAGGAACGTTTTCCCACAGCTTTGTCCTGCCTAAGGTCTAAACACTGTGCTGTCGGATGGAAGGCTGGGGCAAGCCCACCAAAACAAAAGAGCAGCAAGCCTGGCTTGCTGCTCTTTTCTATGCCCCAGGTTAGGCGCAGGCGGTTATTGGTTGAGCGGATTGAATGTCAGCACACCCGCTTCGGTGGTGGAGCAAACGCCCGCAGGGTCGACGCGAACTACTGCATCTTCCTCGGCACAGAACGCGCGCAGGCCAGTCTGGCTGATCGTAATTGGCACCGCCGCAACGGTGTAGCCGGAATTGACACCACCGGTCACTGTGCCAGCACCCGTCGCGAACAAATAGCCGCTCTTGCCGCTGCCCGCAGGGTTGCCGTTGTTCGCGAGCACGGCGTCGATCAAGCAAGCTGTGGCCTGTGCAGGTACGCAAGCCGCGCCGATCACGCCGCCTAGGCTCACGAGGTCTGGGGAGAAGCCGACTGACGGGTAGGTCGAGTTATAAGTGACTTCAGCGCTGTTGATGGTACGAATCGAAGCGACGGCCGACGACTCATTGGCCGCCATGCGCGCACGCAACAAGTTCGGAATCGCAATCGCTGCGATGATCAGGATAATGGCAACGACGATCAGCAGTTCAATAAGCGAAAAACCCCTTTGCTTCTTCATTTTTCCTTTCCCTTTTAGTACGTATTAAGTTGAACTCCAGTAGTTCGACTCGAATGGGCGTCAGCGTAAACCCTTTTCGACTGTGGCGCCCTCAATCACCACAATAGGCCGCACGTACTCTGCCACTCCGCTTTGCTCGGCGGGTAATAGCCCATTGCGCTGAGTGGTTTAGTTTACTTAGCCGGACGATCACACCTACTACGCTCGTCTATACACTCATCTAGTCGAGATGACAGTAACTGGCGCACAACGCGCGACACATATTGTTAGTGGCATACTGTACCGTCGCCATCCATTTCACGCCACCCTAACATGAGTTATATCATCGTGATTGTCCTCACAACACTCTGTAACTGCGATCACTACTCTTGCGCACTCGCACCGCCGGAGGAGCAGTCAGACGACCCTCCCCTACATTGCGACTTTCTTTGGACGCCTCCACACCCTAGCTTGCCTAACAGAAGTGCCAAGAAGCAGCGAACCTCGCGTTCGCTGCTCCTTGGTTTGTACTCCTCCCCGAAATGTATTTCGCCAACCATTTGCTACTGGTTGAGCGGGTTGAATGTCAGAACACCTGCTTCAGTGGTAGAGCACACGCCGGCCGGGTCGACACGAACCACTGCATCTTCCTCAGCGCAGAAACCACGAAGACCAGTCTGGTTGATGGTGATCGGAACCGCCTTCACGGTGTAGCCAACATTAACGCCACCAGCCTTCGTGCCAGCACCGGTGGTGAACAGGTAGCCGCTCTTGCCGCTGCCGAGCGGATTGCCATTGCTGGCAAGGACGGAGTCAATCAAGCAAGCTGTCGCCTGTGCAGGAACACAAGCCGCGCCAATCGCGCCGCCCAGGCTAATGAGATCCGGCGAAAAACCGACCGTCGGATACGTCGAGTTGTAGGTGATTTCAGCCGTGTTAATGGTACGGATCGAAGCGACAGCGGACGATTCATTGGCCGCCATGCGCGCGCGCAGCAAGTTCGGAATAGCGATTGCTGCAATGATCAGGATGATTGCCACCACGATCAGCAATTCAATCAGCGAAAAGCCTTTTTGTTTTGACATTTAACGTTATCCTCTCCTCGTCTGTCTCATAACTATCGAGATACTCACTTATGAACCTCTAACTATCTCTGTTGACATTGCTTGCATCTGTTAGACCAATGGCGGGTGCATATTGACGCTCCCTAAGTCGTGTACTTGGCGCGTCGTTACATGAGCTGGTTAGTTACTGTGATTGTGATCACATAGTGCGCATGACATAAAGCGACAGCTCACCGACAATTGTTGTCAGCCACCCTATTGACGACGCCGGCGTGACAGTCAACTGTCGTGTGATTGAGGTCACACTGATAATCACTTCTCCACTCATGGTCGAAGGTGCGCTGGTTTCGTCCATGACACTGCGCTCCGATACGGTGTTGTGACTGGCGTCACTGAAACAGTGCATCCAACTGGCCTACTCTGTGACTGCACGCATGTTCTGTTACCCCGTCATTCTTTTTTTTCTGCCCTTATAACGACAGAGGAGACTGGGTCCAGGGGGTGACCACCCTCGGTTGCCCCCGCGTGCTTGAATCTCGAACCCATTCAATTCCGTAGGCCTTCTCACAGAAGGTAATCGCACTCTTCGCACGCCACTCGAACTCGTGCGGCTTTTGCCCAAAATTGTGAGCTTGTCCGATCCCTGATTCCCATTTTGGGGAACCACCGTCAGGTCCGTGTGAGATGCACGATAGGGGACGGACACTCCTGGCCGTCGCCGTTGAAATCGGTTTCCACGTGGGGATGGCTCGCGTACAGATAATTCGTTCAGCCATGGCGGCAAGGACTGTGTTCTGGTCACCGGCAGATCTTTACCTTCTCTTCCAGTTCGCCCCTTGAGCGTTTTACAATGTCGATACCCCTTCTTGAACCCGCTGAATACATGGACCGCGAAAGAGGGCTTTCACGAAAGTAACTGCCCGACGATCGCAAAACGGCATCAAAATAGAGCAATGCAGGGTGGTCTGAAATCCGTGATGGCGGCGACTTGCGCCTTGGCGCTTTGCGGCGGAGGTATGTCGCGAGCCCAGGGCACGAATCTGGCTTCACCTCCTGCCGTGAAGCCGCCACACGTACCGGCAAATCGTACGAGCCTAAGCACTCGCGACCGTTCCTCGGTGATCGCCGTGGCGCTGCACTCGAAAAGGACGCGCGATGCCGGCCGTGATTGCTCGCATCTGGTGCACTCCATTTATGAGCGCGCTGGTTTTCCGTACCCGTATGCCGATTCCGATGATCTGTACGACGGTGTGCCCGAATTCCGTCAAGTAGTGCATCCCCAACCAGCCGATCTCGTCGTCTGGCACGGGCATGTGGGAATTGTGATTCGTCCCACCGGACACAAGTTCCTGAGCCTGCTGAGCACGGGACCCACTATTGACGACTACCGGAACCGCTACTGGAAAACCCGCGGACAGCCGCGCTTTTATCGATACATAAAGCACGATTCGTAAGCTCTCACTCATAATTTCTCCCCAAACGACAAGCCCCGCCTTGTCTCGCTGGTTCGCGAGTCAGAGGCGGGGCCCCAAACGAATCCTGGATATCAGGCCGTGGCAGGATGTTTGGTCATCCAGTTTTTGGCCGGCATGCTTCTCGGCAGAATTTCCAGATAGATCACCGCGTAGTGGAATGCCACTCCTGCCGCAGTAACTGTCGCGAGCGTGAGCGCGAATTCGGTCCACTTTGGAATGTAGTAAAAGCCGGAACTCGCCTGGAATGCCGTGATCGAGACATTTAGCCGATTGGCCATGAATCCCATTACTACCAGCGCACAGGTACCGTAAAGAGCATTTGGATTGTTGCGCACTTTGGACTGGCTCAGCAGGAATATAGGACCGATGACGAACAGCGCAATCTCAAACCAGAACAGGAGGCTCTCCTCGCGCCACTTGAACAGATAACCGGCGCCACCGTGCGTAACGAGGTCGATGAACCGCAGCAGAGCATAGACGTACAGCATGGGCGCGATAATCTGGCTCATCTCCGAAAGCACCCGGGGATCAACCCGCGCCTTCAGCGACCGGTTGCACAGATAGACGGCCATGATCGTAGCCGCCAACCCTGCCGGCACCGCCGAGAGATAGAACAACGTGGGCAGATACGCGCTGTACCAGAGAGGATCGACCTTGCCCTTGGCCAACAGGTAGAGCCCGCCCAGGAACGATTGATGGAGCGATGACAGGATGGCGCCGATCAGGACCAGCGCAATCAGAAGATGATGGTGCCACTTCAGGTACAAATCGCGCAGCCTGACCCAAGGGATCTTCTCGACCAGTGAAGGAGAAAATTCAAGTGACAGGACCGTGGTGTATAGCATCACGCACCACGAAACCTCGAACAGCACCGAGCGCCGGTTCCACATCACAATCGGGTGCCAGATCCTCCATGGCAGGCCGAGTTCATACATCATCCCGACGATGACCGTGAGATATCCGAGGAACGAGAGCAGCACCGCGGCCCGGACCACCGGACGGTAACGCTCGAAGCCGAGCAGATACACGGCCGCCGCGATGGCGAAGCCGCCCGCCGAAATCCCCACTCCGCAGAGTGTGCCCAGCCCAACCCACAAGCCCCAGGGCTGGGAGTCAACCAGGTTGGTCGATTGCTGAAAGCCAAGCGCGAAGCGCGCGTAGGCCGCATATGCTCCCGCGAGAAATATAACGGCGACAACCGTACGCCAGAACGTAAGTTTAGGAAGCCGGGTATTAGCCATGATGTGGATCCTTTCCGTTACCTGACCGGGCAGCTGATTCCTCAGCCTCGGCCATCGCCACAAGTTTCCTGCGGTTGGTGATCCAGTAGAGACCGGCGAGCAGTCCTCCGCCCACCATCACCACGGTTGGGATATCCCCCAGGGCATTCGCGGTGAGTACGGGCATAGGCTGCGACTCGACCTTGGTGAATCCGAGCTTTTCAAAAGACACATCAGAGATGTAGAAAACCGATGTGCCTCCGACCTCCTCACTGCCGTAGATGTGCTTCACGTATTTTGAGTCGGAGAGAATGCGCCGCTGCGCCTCTTCCAGGATTTCATCGCGCCAGCCGACGATGGAAGCTTGCACGGGACAGGCTTCGACGCATGCGGGAGCCTGCCCTTTCGCCTGCCGGGCATAGCACATATCGCACTTGGTGACGAAGGGCGCGAGCTTCGACCACTGATAGCGCGGCACATTAAACGGGCACGCCACGAGACAGTAGCGGCACCCGATGCATTTTGACGATTCGTAGGTGACTGGACCAAGTTCGGTCTTCTTAAGCGCCCCGAC
The DNA here is from genome assembly GCA_035279505.1 of Candidatus Sulfotelmatobacter sp. GTDB lineage: Bacteria > Acidobacteriota > Terriglobia > Terriglobales > Acidobacteriaceae > Sulfotelmatobacter. The sequence continues at coordinate 11,134 of DATEHP010000263.1, forward strand.
CAGGCACGCCGACGCGCACGCCGGGTCCTGACAGTTCATGCACATCCGCCGGACATAGCGGTCGCCGTGCTCTTCAACAATGGTGAACGCCGTCGGGGAGAGTTTAGGCTCGGGATCCTGCGAAAAGCCGTGGAGTTGTTTGCACGCCGCCTCACAACTGAGGCAGCCGATGCACTTGGTGATGTCGATCAGGATTGCTTTGCTCTTGGGCATTCCGTTCTCCTTCGTCCCCAGCCGTTCAGTTGAGGAAGAATTCGCTGATGATCCTCTGCCGCAGCTCCGCGTCAACGCGCTGCAGAAGACCGTTGACCGGAACTCCGCCGTCTTGCGCCAGGGCGGGATTGAGTTTCGCGACCTCGGCATTCAGTCGGGTCTGGTTGTAGTGCATCCAGGGCGCGACCATCGACGCCTGCATGAGATTGCGTTGGTTGGTATTGAAGTCGGGTGCCTTGAGGGTGGCAATCCAGCCGTCTTTATAAGGATCACTCAAGGCCAGCGAGGGGTTCTGCAGGACGTCTTGATTAATGTGCGTAACGACGCCTTCGATCGGCGACACCAGTTCGAACGAGAATCCGTCGCCATAGACCGTCATGAGTCTCTGGCCCTGTCGAACCCAGCGGTCCGGTTTCGCCACTTCGATGCGGTCGATCTTCCCGACCAGGTCGGCGGTAAACGAGTCGAATCCGACGCGCGCATCTTCCTGCCCTTCCCGCAGCACCCAGGTGTGACCAGGATGAAAGCAATAGTGCTGAGGGATGGCAAATCCGGCTTGTTGAGTTATCACCGGAGCCGGTGCCTTGAGCGAGGCATGCGCGGTCACAGGCAAAGCCGCCGCAGGACGGAACCAGAGATAGTTGACAGAGATGACTACGAGGAAAGTCAGCAACACAAAAAGTATGGACATGATGCCCTCGGTTTTTGGGTGTTGCCATTGCGAATCAGGCAAACGCCACAATATTGAGAGCACGTCAGTAACAATTTGTACGTACTACGCTGATTGTTGATTCGACGGGAATTATTACCATCGGCATTATTCTGCCCAGCCTGCGATCCAGTGCGTTTTGCAAATCGCAGCTGCGTTTTGCAGCGTTGGAATAATGGAGTGGTCAGACCAGAGGAAGGGGCGCACCCCAAAGTGCCCCGTATCAGCGTATTACAAGTCCTCTAGGCGGTAACTTAAAAATCATCCGAGCACCGACTCGCGGAATCCATAACAAGAACCAAACTGTCCTTCGAGGTGCTCGCATGCAGCTCAAGCCCTTCCTGCTCGATGACTGGCTCGATCAGTACGAGCACGACATACAGTTCCACCTCGCCGCCAGCACCGGACCGACTTGGACTGTAAACGATATTCTCGCCCTCGCGGACGATGAGACGCGCCACCGCTTCCTGAACCACAAACTGGTCTACGGTCGCGTCGCCGGCGCCGACAGTCTGCGTAAGGCAATCGCTGAGATGCAAGATGTCCCATTCGAGGCCGTTCAAGTGGTGACCGGCGCTGCCGAAGCGCTCCTCGTTGTGATGTGGCTCGCCGCCGAACCCGCTGCCAACGTCATCCTCCCGCTGCCGGGATTTGCTACGTTCTCGGCGATTCCGGAATCTCTTGGTATGGAAACCCGGTTCTATCGTTTGCGCCGCGAGAATGGCTTTCGCATCGACCCCGACGAGATCAAGCGACTCGCCGACTCGAAGACCAAGCTCATCCTGATCAACAGCCCGCACCATCCCACCGGCGTAGCGATCGGCGACGGCGAAATGGACGCCCTTCACAACTTCGCCACCGAGCGCGGAATCCAACTTGTGTGTGATGAGGTCTACCATCCCATCTACCACGGAGGGCTAAGGAAATCGGCGGCGCGCCTGCCGCACACCACCGTCATTGGCGACCTGTCAAAAGCGCTTTCGCTGCCCGGCGTGCGCACGGGATGGATCACCGAACACGACGCCCGACGCCGCAAGCAATACTGGACCGCGCGTGCCTATTTCACCATCACCAACAGCACCACCGGGGAAATTCTGGCGGAAATCGCCATCCGCAAACGGGACGTTGTCCTCGGCAAGACGCAGGAAGTCGCCACCCGAAATCTTAAGCTCCTCGAGCGCTTCATGGCGGACCATCACGACGTACTCGGCTGGATTCGTCCCCAGGGCGGGATGACAGCGTTCCCCTGGTTGGTAAGTGGAGAGAACGCCCGCCCGTTCTGCCAGGCTGCAACCGGGCATGGAATCCTGCTGGCTCCTGGCGATTGCTTCGATGAGCCCTCGCATTTCCGCCTGGGCTTTGCCGCAACCGGAGACAATTTCTCCAAGGCGCTCGACCGCTTCGGAGAATTCGTAAAGAGCTGGTCGAAAAAGATGGTCACAGCATGACGCGAACTTAGTGCAACGCGATGAACAGAACTTAATTTGTTGTCATTCCGAAGGCGCAGCCGAGGAATCTGCTTCTCTGTGTACGCCTGGCAAGAAGCCGGCCGTGCGTCCTATGCTGGGCCGAGACATATCCTAATTCGGCACTGGCTCTTTCTTAAGCCGACGCAGGAGTGACGTGGGGTGAATGCCGAGTATCTTAGCGGCTTGCGTTTTGTTGTTCCCTGTCGCGGCCAGAACTTTGCGGATGTAGTCCTCTTCCAGTTCGCGCAGGCTAACCAGGAAATCTCCCCCGGGCTCTCCGTCATTGGGCGGAACTTCGACGTGGCTCGAATTCTTGGACTCGCGAATTTCCTCCGGCAGAGAGATCGCGTCGATGTTGCCTTCCGGAGCCAGAATCATCGTGCGCTCCACTACGTTCTTCAATTCGCGGATATTCCCCGGCCAGGAATAGTTCATGATCAGTTCGGCCGCTTCCGCCGTGAATCCCACGAAGTTCTTCTTCAGTTCTTCGTTAAATCTTTGCACCATATCAAGTGCCAGTGGCAAGATGTCTTCCCTTCTCTCGCACAAGGGTGGAATAAACAGCGGCACCACGTTAAGCCGGTAGAAGAGGTCCTCCCGAAAGCGTCCCTGGGCGACGGCTTCCTTCAGGTTCGTATTGGTCGCCGTGACCACGCGGACATCGACCTTGATGCACTTGGTCCCGCCCAGCCGGAGGAACGTCCCTTCTTCGAGTACGCGCAGCAGTTTGGCCTGCACGCTGGGCGACATGTTGCCGATCTCGTCGAGAAAGAGCGTCCCGCCATGGGCGCGCTCAAGCAGGCCCTCTTTACGGCGGCGAGCATCGGTGAAGGCGCCCGGTTCGAAGCCGAACAATTCGCTTTCGAGCAGCGCATCTGGCAGAGTGGCGCAGTTCAGCTCAAGCAGCGGTTGATTCGCCCGCGGACTGGAATAGTGAATCGCCCGCGCCAGCACGCCCTTCCCCGTTCCGCTCTCGCCCTGAATCAGGATCGTGGTGTGATCGGTCTCGGCAGCTTTGCGCGCCACCTCGAGCATGTTTCGCATCGCGGGATTCTGCGTGACGACGCGTCCAAAATCGTATTGTCCCTTGGCTGTCTCAACCGTGTCGCGCACTCGAACCCGCAGTGCCAACATCTCCGAAGCCCGTTTCAGCGTAGCTGTCAGGTCGGTCAGGTGAAAAGGCTTGATGAGATAGTCGTGAGCGCCCAGCTTCATGGCTTCCACTGCGCGATCCACCATGTGGTAGGCGCTCATCATCACCACGATGCACGCGGCATTGGCAGCCTTGATCTGGCGCAGAACATCGACGCCATCCATCCCCGGCAGGACGATGTCGAGCAGAACGAGATCGGGCTTTTCGTCCTCAAAAATCTGTAACGCCTCTTCGCCCGAGGCAGCGGTCAGAATCTCAAAGCCTTCGGCCGTAAGTCCGCGACTGATGGTGCATCGCGTCAAGTCTTCATCGTCGACAATTAAAACGGAATAGGCCATGGCTATTGAATGATTACCTCGCTCCTGGAGCCATCGACGTGCGCGCCTTCAGGCTGGCGGAGAGGAAGAGTGATGGTCACGGTCGTCCCGCAGTTGGGCGCGCTCTCGACTTGAATCTCGCCCTCATGGCTGCGCACATAGGTCTGGCTGATGCTCAGCCCCAGCCCAGTTCCCTTCCCGCGCTTGGTGGTGAAGAACGGCTCAAAAACGTGAGGCAGGACGTCGGGCGGAATCCCACAGCCGGTATCGACAATGCGAATCTCCACGCTATCGGCCGAACGTGAGCGCTCTCCAAACACCGTGATGCGTCCTCCTTCTGGCGTGGCTTGAGCAGCGTTCAGCAACAGGTTCATCAACACCTGGGAGAGCTGGTTGGCATCCACCCGGATGTTCGGCAGATCGGTGAGCACGCGGTTTTCAAGAATGCGTCCGTGCAGCATGGGCTGATGTTGCAGAAATGCGAGCGTCTCGGCGACAAGACGATGCAGGTTGAGCTTGCTGAGGATCAGCGGGCTCGGGCGAGCGTAATTCATCAGGCTGCGCAAGGTCACCGAGATCCGCCGCGCAGCCTCGATGCATTGTTCGACCTCATGGCGTCCCTCGCTCGGAGCACTTTTCTGCTCCAATTCGAGATGAGAAAGAATGCCCAGCAAGGGATTATTGATTTCATGAGCGGCTCCAAGCGCAAGTTGCGTCAGAGCGGCGTACTTCTCATATTCGGCGAGTTTGGCCTGGAACTGGCTCTTTTCCTTGCTCAACTTCCCGTCTTCGGAAAACCGCAAGAAAAGCTCCTGCAAGGCCGAGTCGCGCTCTTTCTCCCGCTGCCGGATCGTCGCCTGCAGTTGTTCGAGCTCCTCGCGCAGGCCCTCGCTCTCGTGATGCTGCGCCCGGCAGAATCCAAGAAGCAGGACCAGCGACACCACCAGAAAAGGAAGCACGTACAGGGTAAACAACGCCTAAGCCCCCCTTTCCGGACGGCCTTGGAGGAGGGGCACCGCGGGGGAAATCTCAGAGAGTCGCGTCCGGTGTGGGTTTGCCGAGGTCGAACGGCTGCCGCGCACTCTTGTCACATTGCGTACATGCCTCACTGACCTTTATAGGCCGACGAACAATACTGGGATGTGATCTGCGTCACGCGAAGCAGTGTTCGGAATTGAGGAGCGCCAGCGCTCTGGCTTCGCCTTATACATGCTGTATGCTGAAATTATCGAGAAGGGAGAGCATTCAGGCCATGTCACCACGCCCCTACAACATGGAAAAACGGCACGCAGTCGCAAGCGAGACCCGGACGCGTATTCTCGAAGCCGCCCGGCAACTGCTCGCTACTGAATCCGAAACCGATCTATCTATGGAAGCGATCGCGCGGCGGGCCGACGTCTCCAGGCTCACCCTCTACTACCAGTTCAACTCCCGTACCGGTTTGCTGGAAGCGCTCTACGACTACCTCGCAAATCGGGGAAACATGAGGCGCATCCCAGAAGTGTTCCGCGAGCCCGACCCACCCGCAGCGATTGACAAGCTTGTAAGCATCTTCGTTGGATTCTGGGCCTCCGACCCGGTAGCCCTGCGGCGGTTGCGCGCCATGACCGTTCTCGATCCTGAGATTGCCAAGGGCATGCGGGCACGGGACGCCCGCCGTGCTCACATTGCTGGAGAGATATTGAAACGGGTGGCCACAGAGGGAAAGAAACGGTTCACGGAGCAACAGCTAACCACCGCAACCACCGTGGTCAGTATGCTTACCGGTTTCGCGACATACGATGCGTTGGCCAGCGCCGGCCATAGCCAAAAGGAGACCATCGCGATCATCGCGCGGATGGCCCGTTGTGCACTGAATTAGTACTTGTCGATTCAGTTCGCTCGACCGTTGCGCGGATGCTTTTGCATCTGGAAGTAGCAGTCGACATGGACGCTCTTTCCCGACTTGAGGAGTACGGGTGGCTGCCCGCGCAGAGGCAGTTCGCAGAGCGCACACGTACCTTCTGCTCGTTTTTTGTGACTGACAGCAGGCGGGTGCGAAATGGATGAGATTTTCAGGTTGCCGTCGGCGGACATGGTCTACTCCTCCGAAATCCTGCGCACGGCTGCGAAAGCGGCGATGACCCGGAAAATCCATATTACCTACCGGACGGACTGCAGGGGAATCGGGTAAATCGGGTAGCGATTCTCCTGTCAGCGCCACGTTTCTGGGGCCACATTACGGTGTGACGCCGGTCACAGAGAAGCATTGAGGTCGCCGCCTAAGATGAACTTAGCGAATGGCACGCAGACTCAGGGCGGGGATTCTCGGGTACGGACGCATGGGTCGCGCCTTTGTCGCTGCCCTACAGCAGAGCGAGCTTTGGGAAGTCTCTGCGGTCTATGACATTAGCTCGGCCGCCCGGTTCCTCGCACGCCAGAATGTCCCGAAGGCTGCCATATACGAATCTCCTGACCCTATCTTTGCCGATCCCGACATCGATGCGGTCGGCCTGTTCACCTTGGCCGACGCTCGCCCGCTGCAAATCCGCCAGGCTCTGGCATGCCGCAAACACGTATTGGCCGAAAAGCCTCTCGCCGCTGACGTGACAATAGAGTGGCAATTGGTACGCGAAATCGAGGCCAGCGACCGCTTCGTCGCGGTCAACCTTTTCAATAGAAATGCGTGGTATCACAAAGATATACAGAGGTTTATCGCCGACGGCCAGATAGGAGACCTGGCCGTGATCCGCATCTGCCACATGACGCCCGGACACATGCCAATGGAAGGCCACGATCCCGAGGGGCCGCCATTTCATGATTGCGGCATGCACTATGTGGACGTCGCCCGCTGGTACGCCAACAGCGAATACAAGACTTGGCATGCGCAGGGTATTCGCATGTGGGACTACAAGGATCCCTGGTGGGTTCAGGTACACGGCACCTTTGCAAATGGAATCGTGTTCGACATTACGCAAGGCTTCGTCTACGGACACCTGGCGAAGCAGCAACCGCACAACTGCTATGTGGACGCGATTGGCACCACGGGCGTCGCTCGCATGCGGCATGACTTTTCCATGGCCGCGGTTGAGTTATATGGCGTGCGAGAAACGGTGTACAAGACGGCGCCATTCAATGACAAGAAACTTGACGTAATGGTTGATGTCTTTGCTCGCTCTGTGATCGCCGGCAAGAACCTCGGATTCCCGCAAGCCCGCGACAGCGTGATTGCCTCAGAAGTTAGCTGGGCAATGCTCAATGACGCCATCGCAAACCAGCCACCCGCACGAGGAACTCCGGACGAAATGCAGCAGATTCTCGCGCACCGCCGCAGTCTGATCGACGGATTTGGTCTTCCGGTGAAGACCGAGGAACAGCCGGACGGCGTGCTGGTGTCGAGCTGACTTCCCACAGGGTATAATGCAGAGTTTTCCAAGGCGCTCTGTGTTCGAGCCCCCGGTCCGCGGCCCTTCCTTGCGTGGATCATACAGAGCCCAGGCTCATGAGTGCGTTGGTACGCTGATCATCCCCATTCGTGTGTCGTTGGGGGGGAGCCCTTGACTTGCTGCAATAAAGGGTTCGTGGTTTGTCTGCGGGTAGCGTGTGCTGGTCGCAGTTTCGTGCTGAAGGAGGATTCTTGAGACTTTTACCCCGCGACGAGAAATTTTTCGAGTTGTTCGCCGAGCTTTCCAGTTACCTGACGGAAGGGGCGAAACTGCTGAGGAGCATTCTGGAGGATCCGCGCGACTTGGGAATGCGGGTCGAGCAGGTACAGGCAATCGAGCATAAAGCCGACCGGACGACACACGCCATCATCACCAAGTTAAACCAGAGTTTCATCACGCCCTTTGACCGGGAGGACATTCACCGGCTGGCGTCCTCGTTGGACGACGTACTCGACTTCACCAACGCCGCGGCTCACCGCTTGGTGCTCTACAAAATTACCCAACCGCCGCCAGTGGCCGCCGAACTTGCCGGGTTGATCGTGTTGCAAAGCGAAGAACTGGCGCGCGGCGTATCAGTGTTGGAGAAAAATGGTGCAGTCCTGAAGCACTGTGACGAAGTCAACCGCCTGGAGGATGAAGCGGACCACATAAGCCGGCGGGCCATTGCGCTCTTGTTCGACACCGAGAAAGATCCGATCCAACTCATCAAGTTCAAAGAGTTGTATGAGGTGCTGGAAACGGCCACCGATAAGGCCGAGGATGCCGCCAACGTTCTGGAAGCAATCGTGCTCAAAAGCGCGTAATCGAGATCTGCATCAACGGAGACGAAACCCACTTCCCCCATGCATGCCGACGTTCTCTTGGTTCTGATCACAATTCTAGTGGCGCTGATTTTCGATTTCGTGAATGGATTTCATGATTCGGCGAACAGCATTGCCACAGTGGTGTCGACGCGCGTCTTGTCTCCTCGACTGGCGGTTTTATGGGCAGCGTCGTTTAACTTTCTGGCGGCTTTCTTTCTAGGAACGGCGGTGGCCAAGACCATTGGCAGCGGTATGATCCGCCTCGAGTTCGTGGATCAGTACGTGGTGCTGGCGGGACTGTTCGGGGCCATCGCCTGGGATCTGCTGACGTGGTGGTGGGGGCTGCCGACCTCGTCGTCGCACGCACTGATCGGTGGCTACGCCGGAGCGGCGATGGCGCGCGCGGCTTTTCGCTACGGAGTGGCAGCCATGCCAAATGTCATTCTGCCGCAAGGCTGGACCAAAACTCTGATCTTCATCGTCGTCGCACCTCTGATGGGGCTGATCTTGGGATTCATCTTCATGCTCTCGGTGTACTGGATCTTCCGGCGATCCGCGCCACAGCCAGTCGATCGGTTGTTTCGCCGGATGCAATTACTCTCGGCGGCCGCGTATAGCCTCGGTCACGGCGCCAATGACGCCCAGAAAACCATGGGGATCATTGCTGGTGCCCTCTACACCGGTGGCTTCATGACCAAGCAGGACATGTTGGGAAGCTGGGGACGTCTGCATTGGCCGATTATCCTGGCAGCACATGCGGCCATTGCACTGGGTACCTACCTCGGCGGATGGCGCATCGTTAAAACCATGGGCCAGAAGATCACCAAGCTCAAGCCCGTGGGCGGCTTCTGTGCCGAAACCGCAGGAGCTTTGACGCTTTTTGGTACTGCCTTGGCCGGGATCCCGGTGAGCACTACTCATACGATTACGGGAGCCATCGTCGGCGTGGGAGCGGTACATCGCCTGTCGGCGGTGCGATGGGGCGTGGCCGGACGCATCATCTGGGCATGGATCTCCACCATTCCGGCCTCAGCATTCATCGCCGCTGTGACCTACGCCATCATGTACAAGCTTTCCTGAGAAGCTAGGAACCGGAGTTAAACAAAAGCGGAAATCCTTAGCAATGAGCTCTGAGGGTGGCCCCATCCTTGTCCCACCGCTTTTTGCGCGGGACAAGGTCGGGGATTTTGACTTTCTGGAAGTCTTACAACGAACCTAACGCGACGCAGCCACACCAACTGTGAAATGACTACGGCTCGCGCACCGAACTCGGCACGCCGGCTTTGCGAGCTTCTTCGCGCAGATCTTCCAACTTCTGCTTGGCGTCATCCAGAGCCTTTTGCTTGTCGGCGATCTGCTGCTTGTACTGGGCGTCCTGCTTGTCCCAATCGGCAGAGTTGCGCAACCGATTGCCCACGTCCGCGTACATGGCCGCCGCGCGAATCTGATACTCGCGTTGCACCACGTCGAGTTCGCGCGTCAGCAAATCGATAGTTTGTTGTTGCTGGGCGATCTTGTCGGCCCACTGTTTCCAGGCGGCCTCTTTCTCGGCCTGATCCATTTTGCTGGTATCCGCTGGCGGCGCTCCGGCCTCGGCCTTCGGTTGGCCACCCGGAGCAGTATTCGCAGTTTCTGCCGGCTTCGATTCTGCAGGGGCAGCGGCAGCCTCCGCCCCGGGTGCCGGGGCATTCCCCACAACCGAGAGCTTGTCTTCCTTGGGCAGGTTGTCGTTATCAAAAACCTTCTTCTTCGGTTTCGCGTCAGGCTCCTTGCGCACTTGGCGCGCATATTCGCCCAGCGACTGGCCTGCGGGCGAAGCCTGCGAGTTCGATTCAGTTTGGGCCTGCAGCCCACCAGTTACGCCCGTCACGCTGAGGTAAAGTGCGATCCCGACCCCTAACGCAGTATGTCTCATAATCCACCTCCCCTTCCTCAACTTCAGTCTCGTTGCTCCAGGGCAGTGTGCCCATCAAGCGTTACGACATTATTTCGAACCAACAGACGACCCACTTGCCTTTGGCTTCGTCGTCAGGAATCCACCTATAGTCCGGTCCAGTTGCGCTGCTTCGTGCGCGATGTCGGTTGCGATCTCCTTCGCCATCTCAGGATCGCGGTTGTTCGCCAACTGCTGCGCATAGCCTGAGATCGTCGTAAGCGACGTACGCAACTGCAGCGCCATTTCCGCCGAAATCTCTCCCTGCAGTTCCTGCTGCCGACGAATATTCTCCAGCTCCGTCAGATCGTTGATCAGGCACGTGACTCCGAGCAGGGTCCCATCAGACGCCGGAACTTGCGAAATCGCCATGGAGAGGTACCTCTTCTCTCCCGCCGGTGTCTTGTAGTCCGCTTCGACTTGACGCCGTTTGATGCCTTCACGAAGCACGGTATGAATCTCGGCGGCGATACCGATCGCCTGCTCCACGGTCTCGTCCGAAAAAACGCCGTCCAGCGACTTCGCGCTATAAACTTCGGCGCCGCGAAACATGTCTTCCGCACTCATTCCGGTCGTCGACCCGAACCCAAGAATCGCTTTAGCCGCCGGATTCGCCGTCCTCACCAGCCCGTTCGCTCCGAATACCAATACCCCGCAGGACAGATTCGCTAGCACCGCATGACTGAAATTTTCGCTGGTGCGCGCCCTCTTCTGCTCCGCCTGCGACTGCACCAGCAATTCATGTTTCTGCTGCTTCAGTTGCTGGATCACCGTGTTGTACAGGTGCAGCGGCAAGGTGTCGAGCGAAAGGGCTGCCCCGTCGGGGACCTCGCATTCGTCAGTAATCTGCTTGCGCATTCGCCGCATGAAAAACAGCACAAGAAAAAAAGCAAAGCCCGCGCAGAACAACACGACGGCCGCGCGCAGGAACACCGGACTCGCCAGAATCCTCAGAAAAACCTCCCGTACCACTGAAGAAACCGGTCGCCAAAGAACAGCGCCACCAGCGCCATGCTGCCGAGGAACACGCCAAACGGCATCTGATAATTCCGATAGACCACCTGCGCCGACTGCCACGCCCGCCGTCGCGCCGCTGCCGCATCGGCAAATCGCCCCGCGAAACGGCGCGTCCGCTTCAGCCACACGATCAACACCGCACTGAGTCCAAAGATCGATCCCATGATCGACGCGGTGAAGATCGTCAATACCGTCAGCTTGATGCCCAGAAACGCCCCCACCATGGCCATCAGCTTCACATCGCCGAAACCCATGCCTTCGGTACCACGCCAGCGCAAATAGATCGCGCCCACCCCGTAGATGAACGACGCTCCTACCGCGGCCCCCAGCAAAGAGTCCAGCAACGAAAACAGCCGAGAAGAAATATCTCCGCTGAACGGCGGGTTGATCACTCCCGGAAGAAACTGCGACACCAGATCATGGACCGGGACAAACACACTAAAAGTCACACCAAGCGCCAACCCTGTCAGCGTTAGCTTGTCGGGCAGCAGCTTGGTTTCCGCATCGGTAGAAATCAGCCCGAGTACAAGGAAACCAAACGTGCAATATTTCAACGTCGAGAGCGTGGTTCCGAAATACCAATAGCAAGCCAGAAACAGCAAGCCTGTCAGCACTTCAATGAACAAATACCGTGGCGAGATTTTCGCCTTGCAATGCCGGCATCGGCCACCCAGAATCAGCCAGCTCAGCACCGGCATGTTGTCGTAAAGCGCGATGCCTTGCTTGCACTTGGGGCACGCCGAGCGCGGCGTCACGACAGAAATCCCCAGCGGCAGCCGGTAGATACACACATTCAGAAAGCTGCCAAAGGCCAGCCCGAGGACAAAAATCGCCGCTGCTAGAACAGGATCCACGCAGTCTCGAAACGCTCTCCCCGGAACGGCTTACACCAACGCGCAAGCCTCTCCCGAAGAACGCAGAAGTTCTCAGTTCTTGGTTGGATTATAAGTCGGCCACTCGGGTGAGGATAAGGTACTGAAGTCACTGGCCAAGCGGCCAAGGCCCAGTAAGCCATTGACCATCCGGGGCTTAGACTTCTCGGCGGCAATTGGGGGCGAAACCCCGGTCTTAGGGTGAAGTTCCATAAGCGCAAGCTTGAGAATTCCTTCCCGCTTGCCCGTAATTCGCGAGGATCGTGTTTTCGAGGACGGACCGCTTAACCGCGTTCCCGGCCGCCCCGATGGCGGCTTGCGTCGCCTTGACTGGCAGCTTCCGCAGCAGTGTAATTGCACTCTCCGGCTCGCATTTCAGCGAGTGCGCATGACGCCGACATAATGAGGACACCGTGAACGCCAACTCCCGCGTGATTTTCTTTTCTGGAGCAACTCTGATTCTCGTGACCTGCACAGCGACATTGTTCGCTACTCCCACGGCAAGCGCTTCCTCTGCGAAGGCGCAAATCACCGTTCTGTACGATGCGTTCGGCAAAACACCTGGCATGCAGAAGGACTGGGGCTATTCGGCTCTCATCGAATACGCCGGGAAGCGCATCCTGTTCGACACCGGCAATAACCCAGACATTCTTGCGCAGAACGCGAAGGCAAAAGGCATTGACCTTTCAAAGCTGGACTTCGCAGTCATGTCGCACCGACACGGCGACCACATGGGAGGATTGACCTATTTGTTGAAGGTGAATCCCGCCGTCAAGATCTATGCACCCAAGGAAGGATTCGGAGTATACGGCGCCGACTTGCCAAGTACCTTTTATCGCAAGGATCTTTCACTTTCACCGGAACAGCGCTACTATGACGGCGTCCCGCCCGAAGTCATGCGATTTGGGTCTGCCTGGCCCGGAGCGAATTTTCAACTCGTCGACAAAGAAACGGAGATTGTCCCAGACATCCACCTGATTGCGCTCGTCTCCGATAAGCCTGGAACGCTGGAACTGCGGGAGCTGTCGCTGGCCATCAATACGGCTGAAGGCATGGCGATCGTAGTCGGCTGTTCACACCCGGGTATCGACAAGATCGTTGGCGCGGCGGCCGCCATCAACCCGCACATCCACATCATTGTCGGCGGGTTTCACCTCGTAGTTGCGAGTGATGCGGACATCGAGAAAATCGTCACCGCCTTGCACGATATGTTTAAAGTGGAGTACGTCGCACCGGGCCACTGCACCGGGGAGCCTGCATTTACGGCGCTAAACAAGGCATTCAGGGATCGTTATCTATACGCTGGGCTCGGCACAACGGTTGAGCTGCTCCATACCTCGCAAAGGTGAGACTGTTTCCCGTTGGTCGCTACCCGGAAGTTATCGACTGGCCCCTGCGAGAGTTTCCATTCTTGCCCATCCTCACTTAAGGATTGGAGTTTGAAGGGAATGCGCCTTTCCAGAACGCGGTTTCTGGCCCTTCCGAGTGGCCGACCACACGCTCAGGAACTCATCCCCGAAAGGGAACAGAAATGCCACCCAACACGTTGAGAGAATGATGAGTGGCAAAGTCTTAGGTGAGTTTTAGACGGTTATCGCCTACTCGCTGGCGGAATGATGCCATTCATACGCAGGTATTCCACCAGCTGACCGTAGTGATCGTACGAGTGAGCTACCGCGTCAATGGCAAACTGAACGCGCGTGTTCTGCCTGGGAGTGCCGAGCCGCGTTCGCAGGGCGGGTGACACTTCATTCTCTATGGTTATCGTAGCAACGCTCTGATGCAACGCCAGGAACGAGCCCCTCACGTAATCCATGATCTGCGCCTTGGAACGCACATCCTCGGGCCCCGTTTCAGCCTCCTGATCGGGCCTAGCATCTTGTCCCAACACGTGCGCCGCCATCCTGTAATTGTTGGCCGCAAGGTGTTTGACCTGCTCGCCGAAAGTTCGAACGCCGGCAAACGCGCCCGCCGTTGGCGCGAAGGAATATTTTTCTTCGGGCATGGCGGCAGCCGCGGACACAACCTCGTTCTCCGTGTTAGTAATCCAGAAGTCGATTGCCTGACTGATTGTGGGCGCTGTTTGCCCGGCAACCAACTTGTTGCCATCACTACGACTGCCCGGCGGAATGATGCCATTCATCCGCAGGTATTCCACCAGTTGGCCGTAGTGGTCCCAGCTATGAACGCAGTCTTCGATGGCAACGCCGAGGCGTGTCGCGGTTCCGTTCGGCCAAGGCGAAATGCCGGGAGTCGGAATAGAACGCTTTGCATCGTCGATTGTCGCTGCCGCGCGATGCATATAGACGAACGAATCTCTGAGATAGGCGATGATCTGGTCTTTGGTCTGAACTGACCCGGCTCCGCGCTCGTCCACACCAACGTCACGAGGCGGTTTTTCTCCGACAATTCCGGCACCCAGAAGAAAATTGTCAGCCGCGATGTGCGTCAATTGCTCGGCGAACGTGCGCACACCCGTGAACTCACCAGCAGAAGGGGCAAAGCCGTACTTTTCTGCCGGCATGGCTTCGGCGATATCCACGAGTCGCTTCTCCTGGAAGTCAAGAATGAAGTCGATGATTTGAGTGTTGCTACGACGTGCTTCAGGGCTTGAGCCCTGCGCGAAACCTACGCTGGCAAGAGCAAAAAAAAGTACCGCTATCAAATTATTTGTCTTCATAAGTTCTCCTAAAGAAAATCAGATTTGAAATGAGGCGAAAGACCGCATACTTCTGCTGCAGTCTGTTTACGTCTGGTTTCTCTTTAGGAGTGAGGAGGGCCGCGATCGGTCTCAGGTGAGCCGATGGAGGATACGACGAATCGTGAGATGATCTGGGGAGAAGCTTTTCCGATTGCCCGCCACGGCGGAATGGAAGTCTCGAAATTGCGGAATTCTGCGAATTGAAATTGTGCGAGGCTGCGCAAGCTGCACTGCCCTCGCAAGGATGTCAGTTTCTGGCCGCATCGAGACGATTTAGTGACTGTAACCCCTGACTTCCTGGATATGCAGGGTTCTTGGTTGTGCGCACGTTGACAGGATCTCAATGGCTCCGTGCCAGCTCCAGTGGAGCAACCGAAAGCCGAGGTTGCGAACACCAGAATCAGAAAGACCGACGTAATGGAAGAGCGATGCATCGTGTCAGTTTCTTAGACGCACTTGCAGGTAGAAGATTAGCAGCTATGCAGTGGTTCCAGGTGGCTGGAGATGGTTCTTTTCGCGCCCGCTTCCGAGTGACGGGCAATCCAAAGTCATCCGAAGGCGGAAATCTGGATCGCAATGGTGCCGGATAATGTGAAACCCAGCATCACAAGAGTTCCCTGCTCACGGCTAACGGAAGCACTGAATCCTCGTCTCTCCAAAGAAGGATAAGCAATGAAGACCTTGTTGCTGTTGTCCGTCACCGCATTCTTGACCCCTGCGTTCGCTACTGTCGGGTTCCAGCAACTCTCTGTGCCTGATCCTCCGGGCAAAGCACTCTCTGTGGCGATTTGGTTTCCGAGCGGGGGGAAACCTGTTTCAGTTCCCGTGGGCGCATTTCTGCAGATGGTCGTCCCAGACGGAACAATTACGGGCACGGGACTACCTCTGGTCTTGATTTCCCACGGTACTGGGGGTTCGGACGCCAGTCACTACGACACCGCCCTGGCCCTCGCTGGCGAAGGCTTCATTGTGGCTGCCCTGACTCATACCGGGGACAACTACATGGATCAAAGCTACGCAGGAAACCGAAAGGATCTGACGGATCGACCGCGTCAGATGGGCGTTCTTCTCAACTATATGCTCACAACCTGGACAAAACATGACCGTCTGGACCCAGGCCGGGTAGGTATTTTTGGGTTCTCCTTAGGTGGCTTCACAACGTTGGTCGAGATTGGCGGCATTCCAGACCTGAGCCGGATGCGAGAATTATGCGCGACACGCCCCTCCGCTCCGGAGTGCGCCTTTATAAAACAACGAAATGGAGACCAGTTAAACCCACAGGCCTTCACTCCCACTTGGACCCATGATCAGCGCGTGAAAGCAGCAGTGATTGCTGCGCCCGCCGTCAGCTATTTGTTCGGACCAGGCTCCCTGAAAGCGATCAGAATTCCCATCCAGTTGTGGCGCGCCTCGAATGATGACCAAGCACCGGACACCTGGAATACTGCGCTAATCCGGCAGGAACTTTCACAACCTCCCGAAGAACATGTCGTGGCTCGTGCAGGCCACTATGCTTTCCTTCCTCCCTGCAGCGAAGCACTGGCGCGGCAAGCTCCGCAAATCTGTACTGACGATCCAGGCTTCGATCGGGCGACGTTTCATCGCGAATTCAACAAAGAAGTCGTTGCGTTCTTCAGGAAAGCCCTCATCACATAGGGTCATTAGTTTTTGATTGCGACCTGCGGCCTGGATCACGGGCAACCCGGAAGTTACCCCAGCGAAACCGGCTCCGAGAGGTCAATTTGAGAGATCCGTAAGTTAGCGCTTATGGGGGGGCGAAGCCCCCGTCGCTGGTGGAGTGCATTATGTAGGCGTCGGCGTCAGGCCTGGAGTCTAGGAACTCGAAGCCTGATGCCTAACGCCTGAATCTGGCGCCGGACTTACTTTGTCTGCAGGGTCTCGATATAGTCGACCAGATTCGAAATCCGTTGCTGCACCTGTGCCTCATGCCCCTGGCTAATGCTGGAAAACAGGGGTCCCCAAACCGGCATATCCTGACTGCCGTGGGAAGCCGTCATCGCCTGTCCGCGAATGACAGCGGCCACATGCGGCGCAGGGTACTTTCCGCCAGTTTTCTTTGCTAGTGCGGTGAGGTCGATCGGCGGGGTCTTCATCGCCGATGCCGCCGGTCCGTCGCCCTTTGCGTCTTTCCCGTGGCAAACCGCACAGTAACTGTTGAACATCTCTTTCCCCGAGTTCGGCGGGGCATTGGTGATCGGGACATGCTTCACGCCCGGACTCTGAGCTGGTGCCGCCTGCTGTGCGATGGCGAGGGTTAACAGCATCGCCAGAGTTACTGCCACACTGATGAATTTCATGACACGCATACGATTCCTCCAAGGGCTGCAAGGCCCAAACAGCCACAACAGCGCAGTCTAGGGCCCGCCCTGATGAGAGGAATGTGATTGAAATCACGATAGGGTGTGACGGGTGAGCGCAAAAGTAAACATGGCGCTCAAACGATGCAGAATCAGCGACTTGCTCTACGAATATCTATGAAGGAGTAACATCAGCTCGGCCCGAGCATCGGAGTCCCACCGACTGGCGCGGGGGGTCTCGCCTCCTCCCTGCCTCATGGAAACACAAAGCGTAGCAGTTCGCCTTCCAGCGCGACCGCTGTGGCATCCCGCTCGGGAAACTTGCCCGTCCAGCGGTTCCAGTCCGCCCTCACTAACCGCGTTTGCGCGATCGGATTCTCAATCCACCCCTCGACGGTCTCTTCGCGTCGATACACCGAGAACGCACGCACACTCGCCGGAATCGCCTCCAACTTCCACTCGAACAAACTCGCCGCCAGCGCTTCCGTTATCGATTCCCACGGATCCAGACTGAAAATCCATTCCGCGCACATCGTTTCCAGATAGTGATAGTCCGTTCCCGGGCTGGCCCTGAGGATCCGTGCGCCGTACTCCCGCGCCACCTCGCTGGTTCCGTCGCTCGAGTCATGATCAATGATCACGATCTCATCGCACGGAAACAGCATCTCGAGCGCCCTTCCCAACCGCAGGGCGTCATTGTGAGTATGCAGCAGCGCCGTGATGCTAGGCATGTCCTGCCAGAAAGTTTACGCGAATCGTAGGAGAGTTTGGAGGCCGAACCCCACAAAGGACACGAAGGAACACGAAGGGAAATTGGTTTTCCTTCGTGAACCTTCGGGTCCGTCGTGATGATGCTCTACAAGCTTCGCAGGAAGTTCAGCAGGTCCTGCTGCTGCGAGCTGCTCAACGCGTTGTAATTGTTTATAACCGCGTTCGCCTCCGAATTGCACACATTACTGGAAAACTCAGGTTCGTACACGCTGCTCGTGGTCAGCACGTAAAACAACTGCGCCGTCGAAACCTGCGTGCAGTAAGAGTTGGTCGCGAAGGAGTGGGACCGAATCGCCGACACCAGGTCTGTCGCGCGCCCGTCGTGCAGGAAAAAGAGCCTTTGCCCCAGTCCCCACAGTGGGGCCGTGCGGAACTGATCTGCTCCGGCGCCGCCCTGCACAATGCCATCGGCCAGGCCAGCCCCCATGTGATGCAGCGCGAAATCCGAGTACGGATGATAAGTTACATTCGACATCCCCGTGAATTTCGACGCTGCGGTGGTGAGCGTGGGCGAATGGCAGAGATTGCAGCCGATCTGGGTGAACAATGTCTGCCCATTGGTGATAGACGAATTCGGCGGAGCCGGAGTCGGCGGAGCCGAAAGCCGCATGAACAGAGCGAAATTCACTACATCGGAAGACATCTCCGCCAGCGTGCCCACCGTCGTCCCGAAGTTCGAACTGCCTGTGCTGCCATTGAGAATGTTGCTCGCATCCTCCGGTGTGGCGTTGAACACGCACCCGGCCGTTGTGTTGCGCTCGTTCGGGAATCCTTCGTTAGTGACTCCCTGCTCGACGTTGTAAGCTTCGGAAGCGAAAATCAACAGCGACTTGTTCTGCGCTTTCCATCCGAAACGCGTGATCGTGCCATCATTCCCGCTCGTGTTAAAGCTTCCTCCAATGCCCAGGTTGTAGCGGGCATTGGATGTCGAATTCAGATTCGCTTGCAGCGTGGCATCCGGCGTGTTCTCTACCAAACCCAGTCCGAACACAGGCGTGGGAATCCGGAAGATCACGTTTCCATACGACAACTGGTACGCGAAGTTGGGCTGCGCCAGATTACAACCACTCGCATCCGAGCGCCCCTTGATGGTGTATAGAGCGTGTACTCCTCCATCCAGCGCCGAATACACGTTGGTCGGATCGATGGCAACGAACCGCGCCTCGCGCACCGCACCACCGGCCGTGATGAACGAGGGCACAGTGTTAGTGGCACCATCCAGCTTGGCCAGCGCAACCTGTGGATTGGGCACCGGATTCTGCGGACTGTTCTGGCCCGGGCTACTGCCGCCGACCGCGGGTTGTGCGTGACACATCGCGCAACTATTGCCGTTAAACGTTGGCCCCAGTCCGGACCCCGCCTCAATCGTGCCTGAGACCGAATCCACCTCCCGGAATCTTGCCAGCGCCTGGACGAACGTCTGTTGCTCGTTGGCATTCAAGGTTGAAAAGTAACTGCCTGCGCCGGCACCTCCAGCGCGAGGACCTGGATCTTTCGCTTGTCCCACGGTAACCGGGACAAAGTTTGCGAGGCACAGCAGAACGGCTGCAATAAACACACTTCGAGCATTCCCCGCTGAGGGGAGGAAATATGAGCGGAGCATGACTTCTCCTTTCAGGAGTTGAGTTGAGGGGTCCCCAGTTAGATCGGTGCGCGAGACTGCTTCGGCATCGGAACGTGAGGGTGCAGGGGCGTCCGGATGCTGCGCAGGGTGGAAGGTTTTTAGTTCGGAATGCCGCAGCCTGGAAAAAAATCTGTACGGAGTTACAGAGTCAGAACAGCGAAGGTAGAACGAGCCACTCTAAGCTCAAGATTTCTCTCAGGGATATCGCGTTTTGGCGAGCAACCAGTCGCACCGGACAACTGGCAAGAAAGGCTTCCAGATGTTCCGAAAAACGAAGTGGCTTCCTGGCTGTTGAGCACCATATCCTGTTTGCAACAGATTAGCTGGACTTCGATTTCTACGGGTGGGAACGCGAAAATGCTAAACCCGCGACCCTAGCCTGGCAGGCTGCGGAATAACTCGAATCCCCTACAGGTTTTGAAAGGGCGCGGCTTCGAGAGTGTGCTGAGAACAGAAATCTTGCTGGCGTAGTCGAAACCGTCGCGCAGTTTGCGCCCCGGAGGGGCGTCTGATAGTCGCCCGGCGCGTTCAGCGCCCGGGGAGAGTGGAAATTCCGATCGCGTCCCGGAGGGACGCCTGAGGTTTCTCACACACACACTTCGAGCCCCGCCGCAAGTGCAAGCAAACCAGTCGCGGCTTTACCCGCTGAGGGAAATTGTGAACACCGAAGAGAGTTTTTTCGCAGCCTGCCAGGCAGACCAAATCGTGATTGTCCTTAAATGAGTGTCAGGCCTTTTTCGTCAGGGCTGCTCGAATTCGCTGGCCCACGATCGCATCTTCACCGGGCTGCAACATCCAGACCCCAACCACGAGCGTGTTGGCATCCGCCGGGATGCCCTGGTTTGGCTTTTGGCCCGTGTTCGGATTCAGTTCAATCGAAGGCGTCCCCGTGCGCAAAGCGTCGACGATCTGGCTGGTGGTGACGCCAGTGACCGCGGGGTCGAAGCGTATGAGCAGATGTGGAACGTGGTTGGCGATTCTTGGAACCACGGTTTCCGTCTTGACCGAGGGGATGCCCTTTACGGCGCTGGCAATGAGATCGACCCGCTTCTGGTAGTCGCCTTGCATCGACTCTTCGGTGTGCGCGAGAACCCAGTCGACCGCCGCTACCATTCCCACAATCTGTTCCTTCGCCACCTTCATGCCGCGGCCGATTCCGTCCCCCGGATTATTGTTCGCATGGGCCAGGTCCGTCAGGGCCTTCCGACCGAGCAACAGGCCCGCGTTTTGCGGACCGCGCATTCCCTTGCCTCCGGAAAAAGCTACGAGGTCGAAACCCATGCCCGTGTACTTCCATAGATTCGAGATCGGAGGCATGTCCGCCGCCGCATCCAGGTGGCAGGGAATCTTGTATTCGTGCGCCACCTGCAGCCACTCTTCCCGACCAATCTGTGCGCTCGCTGCAATCCCATCCTCGTCCTCGGCAGCATTGAAAAAATTCGTCATCACCGCATTGCCTGCGCCGCACGCGCGCTTATAGTCGTCGAGCGTGACCACCTCGGTCACCCGCGCCCCACAGAGATAGATGGCGCGGTCATACTCATAGCGGTGCGCACGTTGCACAATCACCTGATTCTTCTTGCCGTCAATCGCCTGCGGCATGTCCAAAATGCTGATGGTGTTTGCATACTGCAGGCAAGCGGCAGTGGCCAGGCTGATGGCTCCTGAAGCTCCCGAAGTCACGACCGCCCCCTCGCACCTGAGGCGACGCGCGATGTACTCGCCTGCCTTCTGCTGCAGATCGTGCAAACGCACCGGATGAAGCGCGGACTTCTGCACTGCCGCCAGCACTTCCGGGGGCATGCAGGCAGCAGTTAACGTGGTATAGGTTCCGGCCGCGTTGATAATCGTCGGGACCCCAAGCTTCGCATAGTAATCCTCACCATCTGGCGATGCCGTCGACGATGAAACACCCCTGGCGGAGGGAACCAGAGGCGCCGCGCCCAGAGCCGCAGCCAGCGAACTGACCCAGCGAACGAAGCGGCGACGGGAAAAAGAGCCGCCTTGCAATTCAGTCGATCCTGACATGGTGGTCGCTCCTTATGTCCAAAAGCTTGCGGACAGAACAATGTATATCGAGCCTGGGGCTTCCACCCAAGTCGAAAAAAAGCCTGGCCGCTGCGGCCAGAGGTCAAGAGCCATAGTCTTTGGGCGTCCGAATGAATGCTACAGGGATGCCACGCGACAGGTCCAAAAGCTGGAGGGATCGAGGTTGTTGAAATGGATTACCGTCGATGAATCCGAATTGTGCTCAAATCCCCTCTTTGCAGCGAACCAACGGCGCAAACTTGTGAGAAGCCCTGGTTTCGTCAGTCATCAATCGCATACACAGTTGACGCTTTGTAAATGTACCGATCGCAGCCCTAGTGCCTTGTACCGTAGGCATTTCCGATCCGCCGAATCACTCCTTCCACATATGCCAAGATTTGGAAGGCAGATCCTCGCGGTTGGCACTTTCTGATCCGGGTCGGCCGTGGACATTCAGGGTGTTTGCGATCGATTCGGTATCGACTTCTTCCCCGACGAAGGTTTTATGGATCACCTCTCTCCATACCGCTGTAATCGACCGGGCGTGGACGGCTGGTTGCGAATCTGGAAGGAAACGAATTCATGGCGGAACAACTTGGTGATCTCGTAAATGTAGTTTTGACAGAAAAGTCCCTGAACCCGTCTCGTAAGTGAGCGTCGAGGCTATTGTCAGCCTAGCACTGTCGCCCATTGGAAATTCGCAAATCACCGCCCCGCGCCACCCATACCAAATGATCGCAAGAATGGGTCCGGCGGACAGGAACTTTGCCAGATGGCGGTGTGTTCGTTCGCTCCGATGAATGTTCTTTCCCGCTCTGAGCGTTCCTACGTTGACCGCTAAGAGATTGACTTTTGCAGGTTGAAACCACTTAAGGGCATTGCTCTACCAACTGAGCTACCTGCCCGCAATCTTTTGGCGGAACACACCCTCTCGCGCCGCCGCGCACCGTTAGCGCGGCAGTTCAATTCTCGAAAGACGCCGGCACTCGTCCAGAAGTTTGTCTTGTAACGCTGCCTCTCGTGTTGCCTGTTTCGGCCTACGACGCCGCATGTGATAGAAGTACTCGCCACTCACTTTCGCCGCTGGATCATCATCCACTGCGAGCCACGCCTGGGTGCGATGTCCCTGGTCCAGATCGTCCGAGGCTGCCCGTCCCCCCATTTTTGTCGCCACCCATCCTGGGTCCACGGCGTTCGACTGGACATCGGGCCAGAGTCGTGCGATGGCAAAGGCCAGAAGTGCGTCGTGAAACTTGCTATCCGAGTATGCCTGCTGTCCCTGCCAGGGACGCTCTTTCCAAGCCAAGTCCTTCAAGCTTGCATCCCCTTGTTGATGCAACGTGGAACTCAGATACACAAGCCGTTTCGGTTTGTGAATCAGTGCCGTAAGAATGTAGGGTGCCAGCGTGTTCACTGCGAAGACATGTGGCAGTCCATCTTCTGTCGTCACGCGGCTTAGCTCACGGTAACCAACTCCTGCGTTGTGAATCACTGCGTCGAAGACTCCAAGAACATTTACCTGTTCGGCAACGCCACGTGTCTGCCCAATGCTACTCAAGTCTCCAATAACAACCGACTCCGCTCCCGAGACGTTCTTTAGTACTTCCTGGCCTCGAGCGTCGTTACGCGCGTGCAATACGACCGTATGTCCCTGCTCGATGAGCAACTGCGCGGCCATTTTTCCTAAGCCGTCTGCCGAACCTGTAATGAAGACACGTGCCATGGGAGTCTTTCCTCATAGCACTGGATGTCGGTCTGGTTACTAAGATTCAACGCAGTTGAAAAGGCCGCCCTTGCGAGCGGCCTCGTCTAAACCCCTCCGAATTTACGGCTTGAACACAATCACACCAAACGTCCCTGCCAGATTGCCACTCGGACCAGCGGTGAAGAACAGATGGTTGGCTGGTCCGTTCTTTCCCAGTCCGTCGCCGAAATCGACCCCCCACAGTTGGCCGATCACAATCGGCGCCCCAGTATTGTCTTTCACTTTCCCGACAAACCTCCCGCTAACCGGATCAAACGCGTTAATCATCCCCGTGTTCGTATTGTTCGAAATCAGCAGCGTATTGCTCAGCGGTCCAAAGTTCCTCGGCGCGACGGCAATGCCCCACGGCTGATTCAGAGGAGCTCCGTGAAGCAGCGGTTTGCCAGGGTTCACCGGTGTGCCGTCTTCCATGAACTGCTCCACAAACCCGCCGCTGCCTCCAGAAGCGCTGGCAAACGTGACGTAGACGATCCCGTTGATGTCGCGCACTCCGAACGGCGCAAAGTCCGCGGGAAGGGTGGAGTCCGTAAATGCTTTCACGAAATTGAAGTTCGCATCGAAAATCTCCACCTGACTGTTCGCGAGATCGGCCGCATACAGAAAGTTTCCTGTAGCCTTGTTGGTGATCGCCAGGCCGGTGTACACCGCGCCCGTAGGTTGATTTTGCAGCGGCGCTAACACGGCCTGATTGAAATTCGTTTGCGGCGCCCATCCGCTGATCGTCCCATCGAGCGTTGAAAACAGGAATATCGAAGCCCATCCTCCTACCTGAAAGTCTTGCGAACCGTTGAACACAATCCCGGTTGGAGATCCCGGCCCGTTCAACCCTTGCGGCGAACTCGGCCCGTTCCCCGCTGTTGGAATCAGCACTTTCAGCTGTTGAATTGTGTTTCCCCCAGCGTCATAAAGTGTCGACCACCCGGAATTCTCATCACTGACCCACCAGGGCGAACCAGGGCCATGCACCAGGCCCCAAGCGTTCACCAGCAAAGGATCGTCATGGTGCGCCCCTTTCACTTGGTTTGAGGATAGATTGGATAGTTGATACTGCGCCACGGCTGCGCTCGACGCAAACACCAGCGCGAGTCCTAAGGCGACTGTGAAAGCCGTCATCCGACGCTGCATATGAATCTCCTTTGTGAGTGCCGAATCAGGGCAGAGGAGGTGCTGGTGCAGCGTTCGCACACAGTCAGAAGTGCTCTGATCAGCTGAGGGCTGATAGTAGGCCAGAGAGAGTTAATACATTGTCAGGTAATTGTCACAATCTTGCACATTCGCGCGGCGAGCGATGAAACTCGGAGCAAACTCTTGGCTCTACCCTTTGCGGGAAAGATCAGAGGCATCCGGATTGCCACTAAGTTAGGCAGGAACGGAAACGGCGCTGCCAAGTAGAGGCGAAGCCTTCCTCCTGAGAAGTTCTTGCGGCTGAAGATGTTGCGGATTATCTCAGGGAGTTTTCCACAGTGTTCCTGAAGGAACACTTTTCTTACAAAATTGTACGTACATTTGAAACAATCGGCGTAAACCGAACGGGGAGAATAACCTGCGAGGAATAGTTTTAATGACCACGGGTCACAGGGGCGCTCCTTCTAGCCTCGGCGCTCCTGACCGCGCCGCTTGTCCTGCATTGCGCGGAACGGTTGTCGGATGCGTGGTAGCTGTTGTAATCAGCTTTGTCACTCACTGACCATGCCGCCCTTCACAATCATCCTGTAGCTCAGGATCAACGATTTCGGTCGCAGTCAACAATCGCTCTTCTACTCGCGACTAAGTATTGGCAATCGGCTATTGCTTCTGCCCCGCCGCGAATACCGTCCACGGGCCCGCCTTCATATCCCGCAGCAACGGCTTCTGCCACGAATACTCCGGATGGTGTTCGAGGAAAGGCTCGGCCAGGAAGTCGGCGCCGCAGGGATGTCCGGCCCGGGCTACGAAGCTCATTTTCGCCGCCATGGAACTGTCGGCCGCTTTACCCTGCACTGCGCCGCCGGGATTGTAGGCGTCCCAGGCCCACTCCTTGATTCCTCGCGATGAAGTGTCGACGTGTCCGCACAGACTGCGTTCATTCGCCTGATCCTTTTTCACGAAGGTATCGACGTGATCCGACAAGAACTGCTGCGCCATCGTGACGTCGATCTTGCCTTTCGCGTCCCTCATCAATTCTTCCCACCGCGCATGTCGCGCGTTGGGAGATGACGAGGCGTCATTCGGATCAAACGTCGTTTCTTCTTCAATGACTTTCGGATCGCGGGCGAAGTTCGAACTGACAAAGTATCCATCTTTCGTGCGCCATAGCGGGGTATTCTTCAAGCCCAACTCCAAATATGCGATTTCCCCTGTCTTGCGGTCGCCGATCAGCCAGTCGTTGGCGTATCCTCCGTTGTTCCCTTCCTTCATGATGCGCACGTAATCGTCGATGCTGTCGGCATACTGCAGCGCCTTGCGGGCGCGCATGAATTCCGGCTTTCCGCTGGGATCCCATCCTTCGAATTGAGTGATGGTTGTCTCCGTGATCATCATCCCGGCCGAGTTCACGCCGAAGTCGTCATCGCTGGCGATCACTCCCGGAAAACCATCCATCAGGATACGGTTCCCATGCTCCGGTTGGATGTCCAGGATGATTACCCAACGCTCGCCGGCCAAATAGCTTGTCCAGTTGTTGTGGGCGATGACGATCTGGTGGTCCTTCGTCATGCCGCCTGTCGCGATAAACGCGCTGCAATTTCCCGGCGCAGCCAGCTTGGGATCTTTCGCCGACTTGTTCTGCTTGTTCAGCCAGGGTAGATAGTAGTCCGGTACTTCCTCAAAAGCGTTCAGCGCGACTATGTCCCACACATCAAGATCAACCCCGTGCGCCTTCACACCGTCGGCAATGCCCTGCAACTCCTGCTGGTACTCGGCGTCGATATGCGGCCAGAGCATCTGGCGAGCGGTGGTGCGGAAGAATTCCCAATCGTGGTGCGATTGATGCGTGTCGAAGAGCTTGATGGCTTCGAATGCATCCTGGATTTCAGGGGCAAGCAGATACCCGTGCTGATAGCCAACGTCCGACGGCGGTCCTTCCAGATGAAGGTACGTCCATCCGCCCTGCTGAAAGCGGTAGGCTTTTTCCAAGCGAGCATCAGGCCGAGCTGCGGCCATCGCAGCGCAGGTGACGAGACAGATCAAGCCGCAGACCGATGCACGAACGAATCTGTTCCCCATGGGTCCCCTCGAGAAATCACAGTTATATATGCCGCAACATTCTAGCTGATACATCCGAGCAGAGCTGCCCCGGATGAGAAATTGTCGTTCCGAGCGAAGCGAGGAATCTGGTGAGGCTGGCAGTCGGGATGGTGCACGGGACCGCAGATTCCTCGCGGCTGCGCCGCCAGGAATGACAACGATTGGAAGGAGTCTCAAGCTTCAGATATACGTCCGCTGCTCCGGATGGCGGCTGAGATACCAGCAAGGCTGCATCCCTGAGTGCGGAAATAGAGCCGTCACGCAGGTCTCAGGCGCCGGCGGATCGAAGATGAACTGGGTCTTGCCATTCTTCTGCGCCACGGCATAGGAATGTCTCACCACCACCGAGCCGTACGGATTGCGCCGAGCAGCCACCCGCAAGTGGAACAGACCGAAGTCGACTCCAAACGTCAGGATGGCTGCCCCCAGCCCGCAGACAACCATACCCACAAAGATCCGTCTGAGCCGCTCCCTGAGTTTGGCCGCTGTCAGCGCCACGAGGCCTGATTATAAGCGCACAAACGCTGCGAGGCGCTTCTTCAAACCGCCGGGCTGAGGACATGGCGGCGTTCGCGCGATCATCAGATCTGTCAGCACACATCGTTGACAATTCCCCTTCCGACAGGCAAACTACCGCATTCGCCGGGAATGTCATCTGGCGAGCGTCTGGAGATGGGATTGCGGCATTTCTCCCTTTCCAGGTCGTATACTCGTACTTCACTTCGTTCATGGCTATGACCGAGCAACGGGTGTCTTATACGCTCGACTCCTCGTTGGAGACGATTGATAACGCTGAAGAGAAAGCTACCCGTATTGCTACCGAACTCGGCTTTGGCGACGATGAAATCATGCAGATTTCCATGGCAGTGCGCGAAGGCGCCGTCAATGCGGTACTGCATGGCAACGCTTACGCTCCGGATAAGAAAGTGACCCTGGCGTTCGAGCGCACCGGCAGTGAATTAGTCATTACCATCCGAGACCAGGGCAAAGGGATGGACCTCAGCAAGATTCCCAATCCCCTGGCGCCGGAGAATCTGCTCAAGACTTCGGGGCGCGGCATTTTTCTTATGCGCTCATTTATGGATGTAGTCGAAATTCGCCCGTCCTCGACGGGCACCGAACTCAAACTGATCAAGCACGTCCACGGGCCAACCGCGGGCGGCAAGGAGGCTTCCCAGTGACAATGAAGGTTGGTAGTCGGCAGGTTGACGGGGTCACCATTGTGGACTGCAGCGGTCGCATCACGCTCGGCGAAGGCAGCGTCATTCTTCGCGACACGGTCCGTGACCTGCTCTCGAAGGGCAACAAGAAGATCGTGCTGAATCTGGCCGACGTGAACTACATCGACAGCTCAGGCATCGGCGAACTGGTCAGCGCCTTCACCACCACCAAGAACCAGGGCGGCGAACTGAAGCTGCTGAACCTCACCAAGAAGGTCAACGATCTGCTTCAGATCACCAAACTCTACACGGTGTTTGACGTGAAAGACGACGAAGCCTCCGCCGTGAAGTCGTTCAAGTAATACTTTAACCTTGTCGAGGCCCCATTTCTCGCGAATGCGCGCGCGAGAAATGGGGTACTTTAAGAATCGGTGATTGAAAGGCCGAAGCGTCCACCTGGCGGCCGATTCATTCGTTAGTTCCAATCCGGAACGATCCTCGAAATAAATCCTGCCGCATCACAGACTCGGCATCCGCAAGCTTCCTAGAATCCCAGTATGCTTCTGTGGAATGCAGCAGTACGCAATGCTCCTGTGGGGACAGCCGCCGTCGGCTGTCCGGCCGGGCGCAGCCCGGCAGCGCCCTCCAGTGTCCTAGCCAGCATGTCTGCTCACGTCGCGTTACTCATCCTCCTCTTTGCGGCCCCTCCAGCCTTCGCGGCCGACTGCATCCCTATTCACGAAGCCGGCCAGCACATCGGCGAAACCAGGTGTGTTACCGGAAGAGTCGTCCGCGTCAAAGTCGGTGCCAAAGGCGTCCATTTCCTGGATTTCTGTGAAGATGCGATGGCCTGTCCTTTCACCGTCGTCGTCTTTTCAAACGACTTGAAAGATGTCGGAGACGTCCGCCGCCTCGCTGGAAGCACCATTGAGATCCGTGGAGCGGTCAAAGCGTACGACGGCCGACCCGAGATTATTCTCAGCCGCATCAGCCAGATCGAGGGCGGAGCGGCCATGATCCCGCCACTGCCGAAAGATTACGATGTCGAAAACCGTGGACGCTTCAGTGCCGGACGGATCCGTCCAACAAAGAAGCCCACGAAGACAAAGACCAAGCCGAGCACCACCGTGACTTTTGGCAATGATGTGGAGGGCGACGACCCGCAGTAGCCCCTTTGGACAGGTTGCCAGGTGATTGCCAGCTACATTGCGTTCACTTCAAAGCCTGGCAATCGAAGCTCTGGTCACTCATAAACCCAAGGCCTTCACTTGCTCCTCGCTCTCGTAGCCGAGCCAGTGTGCGACCTCGTGCCAAACCACCCTTTTTACTTCGGTCCGCAAATCTCCTTTGGAACACCGCAGAATGGGACCACGAAAAACGAAGATCAAATCGGGGGCATACTGCAATTGGGCAAACGAGCGCTTCGTCCTGAATGTGCCGCTGTACAAGCCCAATAACTCAGTCCCCCGGCGCCATTTCCTTTTCTTCGATATGTCCTCGAGCACCTCTGCTGGAGGCTCGTCTAGCACTTGAATGCCGGGGAAATCTGGCAAGTCTCTGACCTTCCTCGGCAGCGTGCTGTAGGCCCACTCCACAATGTTCTCGAATCTTTCCGAATTTGTGGTGTCAGCCATAGAGCCAACTTTACCACCAGTACATCGCCTCTTCCCGCGTGCTCAGACCATTCCCTTCCGCAACTCCTCCAGCGGATACTTCGTCCCACGCCATTCGATACCGTCGTTCCACAGCGTCAGGAACATCGACCGTAGCAGTGTGTAGATGAACAGCATTGTGCTTATCGGATGCAGCAGGAAGTAATACGACGGCACCGCCGAACGCCACGACATGCCGATGTAGATCAGAAGAAGTGATCCGAGGGCGACCGCGAATGGCAAGCGCTCCCATCCGTGCGCCAGGCAGATCCCGAGGAATGGCCCGAGATTGATGAACGCCAGCCCAAAGGCGGAGAGTAGCGTGCGCCAGGACTGAAAGGAGAGCACGGCAAAGAAATTCTTGGTCAGATTGTTGACGATGCCGAACGCACCGCGTCCCCATCGGATTGAGATCAGATCCCCGCCGAAGATATTGCGCTGCGCGAACCCCGCTTTCTTGACGACCTTGCCCAACTTCATGTCGTCAAGCACTTCCATTCGCAGCGCCTCGTAGGTTCCGACGGCATCATAGACGCGCCGCCGCACCAGGTTGAACGCGCCGACGCCCATGTGATCGTCAGTGCTCGGATCGGCGACCTTCCACGGACGATGGCCGAACATGAACATCGTTTGGAAAAACGCGATCATCATGTACTCGCCCGGCCGCTTCATGATCATGCGGGGGAACAGCACAACGTGATCGGCAGCCTCGGCCTCAGCATAAGCGAGCGCCCGCCGAAGTGAGTCCGGCTTGAACATCACATCCGCGTCTGTAAAAAGCAACCAGTCGCCCGAAGCCTGATTCGCGGCTGTCCACATGGCGTGAGTCTTACCCAACCATCCAGGAGGCAATTCCGTGTGATGAATAACGCACAGAGGGTGCCCGATCCTTGTCGCATTTTGTGCGGCAGGATGGGGATTTTGAAATACCCGCGCCATAATCTCGCCCGTCCGATCGGTCGAGCGGTCATTGATGGCGATCACTTCATAGTTGTCGTAATCGAGCGCCAGCAAGGTCCCGAGTGCCTGCTCGATGGTTTGTTCTTCATTGCGTGCAGGAACGATGACGGAAACGCGAGGATTTCCGGAAGGCAGCACCGGATTGCGGTTCCACTCGGGCCGGGAAACGTCCGCGACGGAAGGCATGCCCAGCGCAGCATCTACGATGCGGGAAAACCAGGCCAGTGCGAGCATGGCTCCCGCAATCCAATAAAAATGACCCATTCAGCTTAAGTCTTCCCTGCCTCGACGACCACGCTATCTGTCACCGGAGGCGCAAACTTCATGCCATAAAACAGTATCGCAGAAGAGAGAGCAATGGCGACGACCGGAGCGAGGAACGCAAGCTGCAACGAATAGTGATCGGATACGTACCCAATCAGGGACGCGGAAGGCACATCTCCCAGCAAATGAAAGATAAAAATATTGACCGCTAGCGCCATCGCCCGAATGTGCGCCCCCACCGAGTTGATGATGGCAGCGTTCAGCGGGCCGGTGTTCAACAGGAGGAGGAACTCTGCTACCAGGATGCCCGCGATCATACGATTCCCGTATGCGTGGAGGGCCACCCACATCGCCGGTATCCCCAGACCGAGAGTGACCGCCGAGACCAGGTAGTGAGCCGCCCGAGTGCGTCGCAGCAGGAAATCGGATATCCACCCACCGGCCAGGGATGCAACCAGACCATTGGCTCCGATGCTCAAGCCAAAAAATATTCCGGCCTGTCCAAGAGTGTAGCCCCGCGCCCGATGCAGGAAAGTCGGCATCCAGACTTGAAGTCCGCCCAGGGCAAAGGTCATCATCGCCATCCCTAAGGTCGCCGTAAGAAACGCAGGGTTTTTTGCCAGTCCCCTCAGCGTATCCCGATCCGGTGTTTTTTCGTGAGGATCGAACTGCCCCAACGGAGGTTCAGGGATGAAGAGCAACAACAGCGCCAGCACAAAGCCAGGTGCGGCGCCCACATAAAATGGCGCGCGCCATCCATACGCCGGTCCCATCAGACCGCCGAGGATGTATCCCAGTGCTGTACCGACGGGGATTGCGAGATAAAACACGCCCATCACGCGGCCGCGCTGGCTCTCCGGAAACATGTCGGCAACGAATGTCGGGGACAGGATGACGAAACTCGCTTCCCCAATTCCAACCAGAGTGTGGCGGATCACCAATCCGGTGAAATCGTAGGTGACCGCCGTCAGAAGAGTCGCGGCGCTCCAGATGAGCGCTCCGACAACGATCACCGATTTTCGTGAGAAGCGAACTGACAGCGGTCCCATAAAGGGAGCCGCGCACATATAAAAAACGAAGAACACGCTGGTCAATACGCCGAAAGCGGTGTCGCTGCGATGGAATTCCGCCTTGAGAAGATCCTGCACCGCGAACAGCACCGAACGATCAATGTAGTTGAGCAGGT
Organism: Candidatus Sulfotelmatobacter sp.; assembly: GCA_035279505.1. Taxonomy (GTDB): domain Bacteria; phylum Acidobacteriota; class Terriglobia; order Terriglobales; family Acidobacteriaceae; genus Sulfotelmatobacter. Next base: position 42,699 of record DATEHP010000263.1, read on the forward strand.
TCAGCGCGGTGAGCAACGCGAGCGCAAGCTTCGGGTAAGTCTTCGGAGAGGTCACGGTCGAGCGAATATAACACGAGCAAGAAACGACCGGGCTCTTGCCGAGTCCCGCGGCACCGAGAGCTTTAACCACGAAGGACACGAAGGTACACGAAGGAAGATATTCGATGACTTCCTTCGTGATCCTTAGTGTCCTTTGTGGTTATTGCTTTTTTGGCCTCGGCCACCGCGCCACGATCGTCGTCGAGATGCCGCCCCGCGGACGAAATTCTCCTCGCACCTCGGCCCACACCGGCTTCGCCCACTTCACCACATCTTGCAGCACCTGGTTAACGATGTTCTCCTGAAATATCCCCAGATTGCGGTAGCTCTGCAGATACTCCTTCAGCGACTTCAGCTCCAGGCAATGCTTGTCGGGCATGTATTGAATTTTGAGCGCTCCGAAATCCGGCAAGCCGGTTTTCGGACACACTGACGTGAACTCTGGATCATCGACGACGATTTCGTATCCCGGAAACTGGTTGGGCCAGGTCTCAATCTCAGGAAACTTGGCATCAAGGCCGGCAGCCGCGTGCTCCGGCGTGTAGCGAGGCGATTTCGGCATCCCTCTATTGTAGCGGCAGCTATTCGTAGAGAAGTAGCTTGCTACGTCCTTGCTGCGGGCTTCGCAAATCTGGGGGTAAGCCGCAAACCGACTTCATGCAGCTGAGACCCTTCTCCCGGCATCAAATCTAGTACCCGTGCGGTGGACGCTTCCTGTACTGTCGCGACCTGTGGAATGGTAAATTACTGCTTACAGGAATTCCTTCCGCACTCTGAAAGACAACAGGTTTGGCATTGACTGACAACTCGCACACACCGTCGTCACGACGGTGGATCTGGATCGCTTCCGCACTCGTTGTACTTCTCCTCATCCTCTATTCCTACTTCCACCAGACTCCGCTGAAAGTGCACCCGATCACAGTGAAACGCGCTTCAATCCGCAGTTTGGTCTCCACCAACGGCAAGGTCGAGCCCGTCCAGAATTTAAATTTCGAAGCGCACGCGCCTATCGCAACCACCGTAAAACGTCTTCTGGTGAAGGAAGGCGATCATGTCCGCAAGGGACAACTGTTGCTGGAGTTGGATGATTCTGATATCCGCAGCCAGGCCGCCCGCGCCCAGGTACAGATCAAAACCGCGCAGGCCAACCTCGCGGCCACAAAAAACAGCGGCACGCAAGAAGAATTGATCACCCTCAGCACGCAGCTGATCAAGGCTCGGAATGCCCGCGACCGCGCACAACGCAGCCTTGAGGCCTACCGCCGTCTACAGCAGGAAGGAGCCGCCTCTCCTGGCGAAGTTCGTCAGGCCGAAGAGACCGTGCAAAGCGCCCAGGCCGATGTGAGCATGCTCGAGCAGAAACAAAAGGACCGTTACTCACCCCCTGAAATCGCCCGCACCGTGGCCCAGGCCGCAGAAGCGGAGGCCGCTTACGATGACGCCGTGGACGCACTCAGCAAATCGAGCGTGCGCGCCCCCTTTGACGGCACCGTCTATTCCCTTCCCGTGAAGCAGGGCGCATTTGTACAAACTGGCGAACTGCTCCTGCAGGAAGCCGATCTTTCTAAGGTGCTGGTGCGCGCCTTTGTCGATGAACCCGACATCGGCCGCCTGCAGGCTGGCCAGCGTGTCGAAGCCACATGGGACGCCGTCCCCGGCCGTACGTGGACCGGCATCGTTAGCAGCGTGCCTTCCACCGTCAAGCCTCGCGGCAATCGCAACGTGGGCGAGGCAACCTGCCTGATCGACAATCAGGATTTGCGCTTGCTGCCCAACATCAACCTGGGCGTGACGATTGTCGTCGCCGAGCACAACAACGTGCTGACGCTGCAGCGCGACGCCATGCACATCGACGACAGCGAGCCTTACGTTTTCAAGATCGTGGGCGATCGCATCAAGCGTCAGAATCTTCAGTTCTCACTCCAGAACCTGACTCGTGTCGAAGTTACTTCTGGCCTATCCGAAGGTGACCAGGTGGCGTTACCAGCGGAGGAAATGAAGCCGCTTGTCGATGGCGCATCGGTGAAGGTCGTGCCCTGAGTTATGCGCGGACCCTGGATCTGTTCCCTTGTGGTCTCCCTGTTCCTGTTGATGGGCGTTTCTCTCGGAACATCGCCCCCGGACCTGCTCGCCTCGGGCCACGTCGATGAGGCGGTGCGAGTGTTGGAGCAGCAAGTACGGCAAGCTCCCAACGATGCCTCCGTTTACAACCTGCTCTGCCGTGCATATTTCATGATGGAAGAGTGGGATCGGGGCATCGCCAACTGCGAACGCGCTCGCAATCTCGACCCGCAAAACAGCCTCCACTATCTCTGGCTCGGCCGCATTTATGGCGAGAAGGCCGACCGCGCGGGATTCTTTTCTGCCGCGGGTTTGGCGAAGAAAGTTCGCTCCTCGTTTGAGCGCGCGGTTCAATTGGCTCCGAATGATTGGGAGACGCGCGTCGATCTCGGGGAGTTCTATCTGGAAGCCCCGGGCATCATCGGTGGCGGAAAAGATAAAGCTCGGGAACAGGCGAACGCCTTGATGCCGATCAAGCCCGGCATGGCGTTTTGGCTTTTGGGCCGCATCGCGGAAAAAAGCAAAGACATGGCGGACGCCGAACTGCAGTATCGCGCCGGCATCGCGGCCACGCATTCCGGTGCGCGCGCCTGGCTCGAACTCGCCATCTTCTTCCGGCATGCCAACCGTCTCGATGATATGGAAAAAGCCCTTCGTGAAATCGAGAACGCGCCAGTGGATCATCATGAAGCTCTGATGGACGGCGCCAGCCTGCTGATGCGCACGGGCCGCGATCCGGCATTGGGAATTCGCCTGCTGCGCCGTTATTTCTCGGCTGGTCCGGTGGAAGAAGGCCCCGCCTTCAAGGCACACGAGTACTGGGGTCAGTTGCTCGAACGGCAGGGCGACCATCGCGCTGCAGCCCAGGAATACCACGCCGCGCTTGCGCTCTTCCACAACTACGGCCGCGCCGAAGAAGACTTGAAGCGCGTTGAGCACTGAGTACGATCGGGTGCCCACCCTCGTCGCGAGCCGGTGCGAGCCCGGAACTTAATTCAAATCGAGGAACGAATGGTTGAGTCCTGGTTCCGTCCGGCATTTAGAATTTCCCGTGCATCCAACTTGTTTATACGACCTGCTGAAAGGGACGCAATGAAACCTGCGAGCCGCGGTGTGCTGACCCTGTTCTGTACTGTTGCCATCGTTCTCTTACCCGCATCTTTGCCGGCTGAACCGGTCCCCCTCAGACGCGTTGTCGAGCTCGCCCTCTCTCACGCCACCAGTGCCGGGATCGCCGCCGCTGATGAACAGCGCGCCGCTGCCGGATACCGCGAACTGCGCGACAGTTACATCCCTCAGCTCTCGACCGGCGCGGGACTCGGCTATTCGCACGGTTTCCCGCTCTCGCTGGAAGGATCGGCTCCATCACTGTTCAACATCAATGCACAATCGGCTCTGCTGAACCCGTCGTTGCGCGAATTTCTTAAGGCCGCCAAGGTCGATTCGGCGGTCGCATCTTTGAAGACGAAGGATCAGCGGAACCAGATCATTCAGGACGCCGCCCTCAGTTACGCGGAGTTGGCCAAGTGGGAGCAGCGTCTGGCGAAATTGCAGGACACTCAGGCCGAAACCAACAAGATGGAAGCCGCCGTGGCCGAACGCGTCAAAGAGGGCATCGACAGCGAAGTGGAAGGAACCAAGGCGCGGCTTTCTGCGGCGCGTGTTCGCCTGCGCATTGCAGAAGCGCAAGGCGCGGCTGACGTATTGCGCGAGCATCTCTCCAAACTCACGGGGTTGCCAGGTACAAGCATCCAAACCGATCCTGACTCGATTCCCGCACCTCCTACGCCAACACCAGCAGAAGATGCACCGAAGGCAGCGGCCGATTCCAGCCCTGCTATCCAGGCTGCCGTGGAGCATGCCCGCGCGCAATACTTACGCGCCCGAGGAGAGCATAAAGCGCTGTGGCCAAGCGTGGATTTCGCTGCGCAGTACGCCCTTCTCTCGAAATTTAACAACTTCGAGAACTACTACATTCCTTCGAAACCCTGCACTGTAGGCGGCGTGTCCGTCCTCTGTGTGACCAATTCCTTCCAGCAGAACAACGCGACCGTGGGCGTGAGCATCCGCTTTCCCCTGTTTAATTCGCAGCAGCGCGCTCGCGCTCAGACCGCCGACGCTGACGCGTTGAAAGCAAGTAAGCAGGCCGAGGCTGCAAAAAATCAGGTTTCGGAAGAAACGTTGCGCCTGCAGCGCTCCGTGGCACAGTTGCTGGCCGCGCGCGATGTCGCGGAACTTGAAGCCGAAATTGCGCAGAAGAATCTGACGGCCATCCAAACGAAAATCGATGCTGGAACGGCGAACCTGCACGATCTAGACGATGCGCGCTCGCAGGTGAGCGAGCGCTACATCGTGCTGCAGGACGTAACGTTCGAACTGCAACGCACCGAGTTGGGATTGCTGCGTTCGACGGGAGATCTGGAGAAGTGGGCGTTAGGGCGGTAGCGCGGGCGACTCTAACCAGATGTCCGAACCCTACAGCTTTCCGCGCAGCATCTTCACCACCTGCCGGATGGCCTTGTCATTCCGCCTATACCACCGCCACTGACCATGCTTAGTTGCCTCGACCAGTCCGGCCTTCGTCAGAATCGCCATGTGATGCGATATGGTCGGCTGCGAAAGGTGGATGCGCTCCTCAATCTGGCCACCGCACAGGCAGGAACCATGAATGTGCTTGGGCAGCGGCATCTTGCTCTCTACGGTTTCTTTCAACACCAGCAGAATTCGGCGGCGGGTAGGATCAGCAATGGCGTGCAGCGCACGATCCAGCGAAGTTTCAGAGGACATGGGGATTACAGATATCGCGGAAATCGATGGATGTCAATCTACAACTACTTCTTGAGAATCGGGCTGTACCCATCTCCGATCAGCCGAGTGCGCATGGCTTCCGCCTCCTTGGCTTCTCCATAGGGACCCAGTTGCACGCGAAACAGCTTGTCGGTGGCCGCTTGCGGCGCGACGAACGCCGGATACTCCTTCTTTTTGAGCGCGTCCACCAGCGCTTCGGCGTCCTCCTGCTTGCTGACGGCGGCCACCTGCACAAAATATCCGGAAATCGGAAGCGCTGTCGTGGAGTCATTGGGATTTGTGGCAGGAGTCGAAGCTGGAGTTGTCAACGTAGAATTGGCTGCAGCCGCCGCAGTCGAGTCGGCCTTGGCATCAGCGGGCGCCGTGAGTTCCGGGTTCGAATCTTTCTGCTCGACCGCCTTGTAAAAGGTCATCGGAGGGGCAGAGCTACCTGTCGCTCCGCCATTCGCTTTGGTCGTGTTAGACGACGTTTGCGGAGTGAGCGCCGCGCTGGCGGTCGTGACCGCCGGCTCTGACTTTCGTCCCAGCGAATAGCCCAGCGCGAAAAACAGCGCGCATACGCCCACCAGGCCGAAAAACAGCACTAACAGCTTTCCAGTGCCCAGCGTTATCTCAGTATCTTCTGACAAAGCCATGGTTCCACTCCCCCACCCTGCTCCTGTGGCGACGGGCGCCTTCGCCGCCTGCCCTGAGCCAAGCCGAGGGGACCCGCCGGCGCGGAGCGCGGCGGCCCTCAACTCAACTCTGAAACTGCAACTACGCTGTCCTTGCCGGAGCCGGCTTGTCGTCCGCCTTCCCCAGCAACTTCTGAATCCCAGAGAAGAAGTCCACCGGCACCGGGAACACGACTGTCGTATTCTTCTCGACACCGATTTCCGTCAACGTCTGCAGATAGCGCAACTGTACGCTCACCGGTTCACTCGAAAGCAAGTGCGCTGCATCCACCAGCCGCTGTGCCGCTGAAAACTCACCTTCGGCGTGAATGATCTTCGATCGCTTCTCGCGCTCGGCCTCGGCTTGCTTCGCCATCGCGCGCAGCATCGACTCCGGCATATCGACTTGCTTAACTTCCACGTTGGTAACCTTCACGCCCCATGGCGAAGTGTGCGTGTCGAGAATGCTTTGCAGCCGCAGATTGATTTTGTCGCGATGCGCCAACAGCTCGTCGAGTTCCTGCTCGCCCAGCACCGACCGCAGCGTGGTCTGCGCAAACTGCGATGTCTGATAGACATAATTCGAAACTTCTACGACTGCCTTGCGCGGCTCAATCACGCGCAGAAAGATCACGGCATTTACCTTCAGAGTGACGTTGTCGCGAGTAATGATGTCTTGCGGGGGAACTTCCAGCGCCTCTTGCCTTAGTGAAACCCGCACCATGCGATCAATCGGCGAGAAGACCAGAATGACTCCGGGCCCTTTGGCCGCCGGCAACAACCGGCCCAACCGGAAGATCACGCCTCGTTCATACTCCGCAAGAATCTTGATCGAACTGAGAAGATAAATGATAACGATGACGGCGATGATCGTTCCAAAGCCAAAGCCGAATGTTTCCACAAGCGCCTCCACGATCGGGCACGCTATGGCCCTACGGCGGATTGTATAGCAGCCGCGCTGGCTCCGAGAGCAAATTGCTAAGGAGAAGTTGCTTGGCTTGATGCGGGAGGATGCCGGGTTTGGGGCGTTTCCAAAAGCGTTGTCATCCTGAGGCACGTTTTTTCGCCGCAGGACCTATACACTATGCCGGCAGTTACACAGGTCCTTCGGCGCGCAAAAGACGCGGGTCTCAGGATAACAAGAATATTTGGAGTACTACTGCGCTTTCGCCATTTGAATGCGGCTGGCGTCGACTTTCACATCACGCTGGATCTCCATCTCGATAGAGGTGCCAACTGGTAGCTTCACTTCCGGACCATGCTTCAGCAGCGCCCACGCCACGCCGCCGGCAATGCCGGCAAGGCCGCCATACCGGGCTCCGTTGAGGCCGCCAGCGGCAAGGCCGCCAATGCTGCCCACCGTTCCACCGACCGCCGCTCCTTTGGCAGCATCTTCGACCCGTTTGCTGGTGTCCTTATCCTGCTGAATCGTGCCTTCGGAGTCCTTCACGCCTTTGTCATCGGCTCCGGGAGTATTGTCGATCGATCCTGGCAACATCACCGTGTAGCCGCTCGGATAAATTATCGACGTGAAATGAATCAGCAACTCAGCACGCTTCTTGGAGCGACCCGCATGCTCGGCATGCATGACCTTGCCTTGGACGTAGGTTCCGGCGGGAATCAGAATGTGATCATTCAACACAAACGGAAACGCGGTCTGCGCGTACACGGGATCGCCCTCGCGTGCGTTCTTGGTGGAGATGGCCTGCGCCAGCTGCAGCGGGACTTTCGTCCCAGACGGGATCACAGCGATGTTGGGATCGGGTGCCTCTTCGACGCGGGCGGCAGCCGGAGCCGAAGTTGTGTCGCCGCCCTTGTCGGTTTGAGGAGCGTTTGAGCTTTGGGGAGGCAATTTCGCCCTCGTTCGTTCCGTGGACTGCCCAAACGCCATTCCTGAAACCAGCAGTAGTGTCAAAATTGTGCGCATCCCACACCTCCAGGACGTCGATCGTATGTCCCAAGCTTACTACGGCTTTAGGCGCTAGGATGCAGGATTACAAGGCTGGAGTTATCCGTCCGAAATGGTGGGCCGTCTGGGCGGGCGCTCCCGCACGCGCTGTTCCTAGTCACCAACCGGAAGCACGAGCTGGGAGAGGGACTACCACGACTCCAGGTAGTAGCGGGGTCCCGGGGTTCCCTGCTCTCCTGTTTTTGATGTCACCGATTGTCGCAGCAACCCGGTCACTTCCCGGTCGAGTGCGTGCAATTCTTCCTCGCCCAGGCTGGTAAAGCGAAACGGCTGCAGATAGCCGACGCCGCCACGCATGGGAAACATCATTTCGGCGGTGGCCCGTACCGCCCCGGTACTCAGATAAATTGTCAAATCGACCCAGGCGCGCTCTTCGAGGTAGACCCCAAGGTCCAACAGTCCTCCTGTGATGGAGAGTTGCCTCAGCTTGGCGGGCAACTGTCGACCATTCTCCAGCCGAATCACGGCTGAGATGGTCCCACGAAGACTCACGCGGGGGGCCCGTCTCGCAGGGCGGCGTTGAAAGAAATGAGTCATGACATCTTCCAGCGATTCCGTTGGCGCACGGCGCGACTGCTTGCCCCAGCCCACTGCGACGCCTAGTGCGAGAGGCTACTGCCGTGCAATTCGTGTTGAATAGCCGCCACGAGCAGGCGGTTCGTCCGGTGCATCGTCTTCCAGTCGTATTCGTAAGCGGTTCCGCAAGCCAGGCAGATCTGATAATGACGGCCATTGTCGTCAATGCGGGGCCACGCGAAGCGGTGCGTGCAGCCTTGCCGAAGTAGCAACTTCAAGAATTTCACGAGCTCACCTGATTCCGGTTCTTCCATTGATCAAGCCAACGGGAGAAAAAGGGTTTATGTTGATCGCCCAGCAATCCCTGCAGCGTGGACAAAAGAATTTTCGGTGGTTGCGACTTGGTCAAAAACGAGTCCACGGCGCGCAGCTTGTTCTTTGGCAGCGGTCCGTAGGCAGACAGCAGCATGATCGGGACATGCGAGTTGATGCGCTTGATCTTCTCGGCCACCACGTCCCCATTCATCCCGGGCATCTGATAGTCGACGACCACGGCATCCACGTTGCGCGAGAGAAACAGCTTCAGCCCTTCGTCTCCGCCGCTGGCTTCCAGAACCTCATAGCCGTTCTGCTCGAGCAGCATCTTCCGGCCGATGAGCCCGTTCCAGTGGTCGTCAATGCAGAGAATGGTGGCCTTCGCGCGAGACATGATTTCTTGGAGTCCCCATCAGGCCAGAGTGATTCGTTCAACGACGTCACTCCCCGGCCAGGAAGCTACGATGGTTGAACTACGAAGTGGTGGGCAAATAGATTCTGTATCCAGCCGTGCGTGATTTCAAATTACGAACGGTCACCTAGGGGAACAGTTACCCTGTCAACTTGGAAGAATGCGGAGAGGCGCAGATCCGGATCGAGCGCGCTTGTCATCCTGAGGTCCGCGCAGTTTGCGAACCGAAGGACCCATGTAACTTACCGCAGGGTACATAGGTCCTTCGGCGCAAAGAACGCGCCTCAGGATGACAACCATATTTATTTCTGCCCAGATTTCAGTTTAGCGATCTTCTCCTTTGCGACCTGTTCGAGCTGATTCTTGAATTGGGCAACGCTTGCGTCGCCGGGAAGCAACTCCAGGCATTTCTGCTCGGCAGCCAGCGCGAGGTCACTCTTTCCGGCGGCCAGGTATCCATCGCTCAAGCTGTCCTGGGCATTCGCCGAGGCGGGATAGGCCTCGGTATTGAGCGTGAACAGCGCGATGGCTTCTTCTTTATCGCCGGCCTGGAGCCGGGCATACCCAAGCAGATTCACGGGAAACTCGGGAAATACGAAGGCCTTCGGATCACGCTTGCGTGTCTCATGAAAAGCGGCCGAGGCTTTGGTCGCGCCTCCGGGCTGGTTCACCAGCGTCCAGAACTCGGAAGCAGCCGTTTTGCGCGGGGTAACCGCTGCCTTTAAATCCACTGGAGATGTAACCAGCGTATCGACCAGGAATGCCGCGATCTGATCGACCAACTCCGGATGCGGTCCGAAGATCTCTGTTCCATGCCGGCCATCCTTGAACCCGGAAAACTTCGTGCGCGGATTGCCCGAGATCTCGCTGAACCACTGCATGATTTGCAGGGTCGCACGGTTGTACTCATCGTCTGCGGCAGCCGCCGTGAAGATCGGCATCTCAGGCCTGTGGGCGATGTAGTCGATGCCCGCAAGGTCGGTGCTTCCGGCCAGCAAGACTAAGGCTTTGACGTCCGGATGATGCTCAGCCAATGTGAGCGCATTATTCACGCCGCAACTGCCGCCTCCGATGGCGATTCGCGTCTTATCGACCCC
>DATEHP010000264.1:0-20197 GCA_035279505.1 Candidatus Sulfotelmatobacter sp.
TGTCTCTCACCGGAGCGGTGAACCATCCTTATTCGTGAAGGGAATAATTTCTTCAACTGCTCGAACAGATCGGCTTTGAGGCGGCGGATTTTAGATGAGGCCATAAGACTATTGACCACATGCGAAGAGGGTTTATATCCGATCAATTCGTAGGCATGGAGAATGTCCCCAAAATGCTTGGCATATAGATGGCGACGCAAGGTTTTTATCATCCTTGCCTCGGTCGTGTCCCCGTCTTTAGGTAGAGCCCGCGCCAATCCATTTAGATAGTACGAGTCAGGCTTCTCCCTAGTCCTTCGGCTAGTAATTTGTCGGCGTGCAGTCGCAAACTGGTCGGCGGAGACAAGACTAGGGAACATGCCGTGCTTTATAACCCACTCGCTGTGTGGCACTCGTTGTGCAGCCCTATGAAACTGAGTGTCCCTCATGCCCCACACACTACAACCCAAGAGCTTCTCATTCTTTAGGATCCGGTAAACACGCTCATAATCCCAAGGCTGGTCGTTTGTGTATCGGACTTTTCTGCGATTGAGTTCCTGAGCTATCGCGCGAGCCGAGAAGTGCCGTCGAGTGGCAAGGTCGAAAATCGTGCGGACGCATTCAAGTTCCTTCTTGGGACCGGGGACCAATACGACGTGATCTGATGTTAAATTCTTGCATTCCCCCGTTTGAAGCACTCTCTCGCGGCCATTAGCAGATATGAGCATTCGCCGCAGACCGTAACCTGCGCGTCCTCCCACGTGGTATCCCTTCACCGCCATCCGTCTGTGAGCGGCGGCTATCTTTATCGAGAGCTCTCTGCTGTATTCTGCTGCCATAGTTCGTTTCAACGCTTTCATGATCGCATTGGGTAGTCTGTTGTCGTTCTCGAATTGCTCGGCGCAATAGTGGATCGGAATCCCGGCCCTTCGACAAAGGAATTCGTAATGTGCGGATTCATCTGTATCCTGGAAGCGACCCCAACGGCTCACGTCGTATACGAGAACCGCCCGGAACCGGCAAGTCCCGGTAACGACATCGCGTAGTAGACGCCGAAGTCCCGGTCGGTTTCTGATCTCAACGCCACTTTTTCCGGAATCGATATACGTGGCAACTACTTCGAATCGGTGAGCGGCTGCGTATCGCTGAATTGCATCGCGTTGAGTGGGAATGGAGTTGGGCTGATCTTCGGTCGACATTCGCAGGTACTGAGCGACTGGAATGGGAGGCTCATTTGGCATGGTAACGATCACTCCCTTGGAGAATGTTCTTCGCCCCATAGCATGGTTCCGTTCTGGTCCCTCGACGACGGTGACTTCAAGTTCAGAGCGGTACATAAGTTCGTACTCGTCGCGGGCCGTACAGACGACGTTTGGGTTAGGGCTTGAGTACTAATCTGAGCAGGTCGGTGTGCCGGGAGGCAGAATCGCTTTAGAATCTGAGTCCCTCACTCCCCAGAACCCCTTTCGGACCGCTAGACGAAAGGCTGAGGGCTCTTCTCGCGAACAATCCAAAGCCTACGTTCCGCGATTTGGACGAAAGTGTAACTCCCGAACCCTCCGGTTGTCTCTCAGCGAGCCGTAATTATCGAGCCATCGCTCGTATGCACCCACGGCTTCAGTTGAGGAAAGGTCTTTCCGAGGAGGGCGATGAACGTGGACTCCACAACCACCCCTTTTCTTAAGATCGCTTCGCCCCATAGCATGGTTCCGTTCTCGTCCCTCGCGACGACGGTGACTTCAAGTTCAGAGCGGTGCATAAGTTCGTACTCGTCGCAGGCCGTACAGCCGACATTTGGGTTAAGCTTGAGTACTAATCGATTGTGATCTTGGAGATGGGCCCCCTCGCGCGTGGGAAGGCGTGATTACAACAGTTGACTTCCGGCTGCCCGGGGGCGGTCAGTACCCGTCGCCCCCGGGTCTGTGGCATCTGTTCGTTGAGGCGTAGGCGGCTAACGAGACTATCTGACTAAGAAGCGCCTACTCGCTAGTTATGGGCACCGTCAATCACGGTGATGAGGTTGGTGCCGTCACCACCGACCACATAAATCTTGTTCGTCGCTGCATTCACCGCAATCCCCAAGGGAGAAACCAAACTTGCGTGCGCTTCCTAAGTCAGCCTAAAACACCGGTTTTACCGGCCACAACTTAGTCCAACGGCGACAGAACAAACCAGCAACTGCGGGCAGCCAGCGAGTGGCGAGCGCAGCACCACCTTGCGGTGGCCCCTCCGACCCAGACTTCGTTGATTTCGCGCGGGTTATCCTCTCGCTGATGTGCCATGCGCTCCTTGTCGGCCCACGATTGCGCTGAGGTCTAGCTTGAGAACGGACCAGGGCGAGCTGCCAACCTGGAACAACGGTATTTCCCGCCACCGTCTGACAATTCCAGTCGGATGGACCTTGAATCGAGCAAGTTCGGAGACCGATCGCTCGAAAGGAAACCAATGTTCTACTTTGTGGTCAAGGGATCTTCGACGATTTGCGCTTTCTCGTTTAATCCGCGGGTTTGGCGACGCATCAGAGCGTTTCGCACCAAGTTGACGCGGTCCTGTAGTTCGGCCGCTTTCTTTAGCCAAGATTCGGAGTTCGCGCCGTTGTGATGTTCGGATGAGTGTTTCGCCAAGCCTCTCATGAAGAGGACATCTTCTTCCAGGGCGCGGATTGCGCTCCACAAACTTTCTTCTGTTCTTATACTGAATTCGGCGAGCAGCGATTCTGCTGAGTAGGCGTGGCCTGTGTGGCAGCGATAGCGGATACTTTGTCCTTCATCTCGTTGCAAAAGCACACCATGGCACTCCGGGCAAGTATAGATCGAGGGCTTGCCCCACTTAAGAATCCCGCTTTCGAGCGCCTTCTCGTCCTTCGCAATTTTGACTTCGATCTCCAGTTCTTCTGACACGGGACGTTTTACCTCCTCACCTGCCGGTGATTCGACCAGACGGACCAGCATCGGCCCTATATCTTTTGCAGGTAAAATATGATCGATCTCAACGTGCTTGATGGCGTTCAATGGCATAGAAGCAGCAAACGCATCGTCAGGGTGCTGAACAATAGTGGTGCCGCCTCGTTCGCGTACGGCTCGCAGCCCCGCAGTCCCATCATCGAGCCATCCGCTCAGTATGACCCCAATAACCCGGGAACCAAAGGAGTAGGCGGCCGCTCGAAGCATCGGGTCAATGGCTGGGCGGAAGCGGTTTTCACGCGGCCCGTGGGTGATTCGAACATACCCGTCTTTTTCGAACAGAAGATGGTAATCCGGGGGGGCTACATAAATGCGTCCATGTTGAATCGGTTCCCAATCTTTGGCGTTGGACGCGGCCAACGGTCCGGCGCGTTCCAAGATCTCGGGCAGAATACCTGTGCCGTACGGCGCCACATGAAGGGTAATGAAGATGGCGGCCTTGAGATCTTTGGGAAGTGTCGCAACGAGAATCTTCAAGGCATCAATGCCGCCAGCCGACGCCCCGACTACGACGATGTCTCTGGCTGCCATGCAAGGCTGCTTTCCTCAATGCCTGGACATTAGACCCCACTGTACCACTTTCCGCGACACACCCCATACCCGTAAAGCTGTATCGGAAGACTTTCTTGAAGAGGCCTTCTTGCTGCAGACCCGCCGGCCGACAAAAGGTCCGCCTCTTGCGAAATTCACTGAGAAGAGTTTAATAAGGACAGGGACGAGGCGCGAAGGTTTCCGCCAAGGGGACTGCTGCTATGTCAAACAAAAATGAAGCACGTGACGCTTCGCAACAACGCGATTCATCAGTGGAAGAAGAAGAAGGGCACGTACCCAAGGGCGGTGGGCCAATGCTGGTGGCGATTGGAGCCTCAGCGGGCGGAGTGGAAGCTCTTCAGAAGCTATTTAGCCATATGCCGGTCACGACGGGCCTTACGTTTGTCGTCTTGTTGCACACGGCCGCTGAGCCTGACAGTCATCTGGCGGAGATTATTCAGAGGAAAACATCCATTTCAGTGACAGCAGTACGAAGTTCCGCGAAGTTAAGAGTAAACCATATTTACTGCCTCCCCTCCGACAGAGAAGTGGAACTGCTTGACGGAGAAGTGCTTGTCAGCGATCGCACACTGAGTGACGAACGAAGGGTGCCCATCGATCTGTTCCTTAGGTCGGTAGCGGGAACCTATAAAGAGCGCGCCATTTCGATCATCCTCTCGGGAACCGGCTCGGATGGATCACTAGGTACCGGTCGCCTTCGGGAAGAGGGTGGTGTGAACATTGTGCAAGATCCTGGCCAAGCAGAATATGCCGCGATGCCACGAAGCGCGATAGAACACGGTTCGGTGGATTTCGTTCTGCCGCTCGAGCAAATCCCGGAGAAACTGGTTTCCCTCCGGCGGAACGCGGGACGGATTCAACTGCCTCCCGCGGAAGGCGCTGCACCCACTTCGGAAAATACCCTTATTGAAATTCTCGGTTTATTGCGGGCCCGCACGCGGCACGACTTTATCAGTTACAAGCGATCTACGGTTCTGCGAAGAATTGAACGCCGGATGCAGATCACGGAGTGCGAAGATCTCCCCTCCTATCTCACTCATCTTCGCCAGCATCCGGAGGAGGTGCGCGGCCTGCTACGCGACCTTCTCATTAGTGTGACTAATTTCTTCCGCGATCCACAGTCATTTCAGCAGCTCCAATCCGAAATATTGCCTCGCTTGTTCGCAGAAATGAAGACAGGGGATCAGTTGCGGGTGTGGGTGCCGGGATGCGCCACCGGCGAAGAGGCATATTCGCATGCCATCATTTTGACTGAGTTCGCGGAACTCCTAAGCCAGCCTACTTCGTTGCAGATATTTGCCACCGATATTGACGAAGAAGCTTTGGCTTTCGGACGTAACGGTCTTTATCCCAACAGCATTGCAGCGGACGTATCTGCGCAACGGCTGAGACGATTCTTCACGAATGAGGGTTTGTTCTACCGGGTCAAGAGGGAATTGCGCGAGACCGTGCTCTTTGCGCCGCAAAACCTGTTGCGAGATCCACCCTTTTCCAAGCTGAATATGATCAGCTGTCGCAATCTACTCATCTATATTGACCGGCAGGCGCAAGAGCGCCTTCTGGAAACCTTCCATTTCGCGCTAAAACCTGGCGGCTACTTGTTCTTGGGCTCGTCGGAATCAGCCGATGGGCTATCCTCGGGATTCAGTACGGTCAATAAGAAGTCACGCATCTTTCAAAGGGACAAAACCGAGGCTGTGGCAAAAGTGCCACCCTCCGCCGCCCCTGTAGGGTGGGCCGCGGTGCCGCTATTACCATTGACTGCCACCACTCCCGCCGCCGCGCGCGGCGCTGTACCCTCTTTCGCCGAGCTCCACTACCGTATGCTGGAGGCGTTCGGGCCACCCAGCGTTCTGATTGACGCAAACTACGAAATTGTACATATCAGCGAACATGCCGGCCGTTACCTGCAAATGACCGGCGGCGAACCTTCGCGTAATCTGCTGAGGGCGGCGCACCAAGACGTTCAACTTGAATTGCGCTCACTTCTGATTGAGGCTTCGCAAGTCGGCCAGGCTTCAAGGAAGATCAGTATCAGTATTGATGGCAAGGAAACTCTCGTGGAAGTCAGTGCGCGTTCCTTAGCGGGCACGGCGGCCTTATCCGGTTTCTCGTTGGTTTTATTTGAAGAGATCGAGCAAAGAACTCCGGCATCAGCCAGGAAGACCGCGACGAGCAAGGATGACACCAATGCCGTCTTGCACAATGTCGAGGAACAGCTGAGGCAAACGCGTGACCAACTCCGCGCTACCGTCGAGGAGTACGAGACGTCCACCGAAGAACTGAAAGCCTCCAATGAAGAATTGCAGGCGATGAACGAAGAACTACGATCGGCTTCGGAGGAACTGGAGACCGGCAAGGAAGAATTGCAGTCTTTGAACGAAGAGCTCAGCACGGTAAACGTCGAATTGAAAGAGAAGGTGGAAGAGGTTAGCCGCTCCAATAGTGATCTGCAGAATTTGATGGCTTCCACGCGCATCGCGACATTATTTGTAGATCGAGCCATGTGCGTTAAACGCTACACGCCGAGCTTGCAACAAATATTCAACATTATTCCGACCGATGTGGGCAGACCTTTCGCACACCTGACTCACAACTTGGCCTCCAACAATCTCGTGGCCGACGTCGAGAGGGTGCTCCAGGACCTCCAGACCGTTGAACGGGAAGTCTCTACTAAGGATGGCCGCTGGTACATTCTCCGCTTGCTGCCATATCGCACTATGGACGACAAAATTACCGGAGTCGTCATTACCTTTACCGATATTCAGGAGCGCAAGAATGCGGAAGAGGCGCTTCGCTCAAGGGAAGAGCGTTTGCGGCTATTAGTGGAAAGCTCGCTCGACTACGCAATCATGACACTCGATGCGCAAGGAAACTTTGACAGCTGGAATCCTGCCGCGGCGAATATTTTTGGGTACTCTCCGACGGAGATTGTCGGCCAGCCATTTCATACGATTTTTACGGCAGAAGACAAAGCCACTGGCCAGGACCGAATGGAGTTGGCCACTGCCGAACAAAAAGGCAAATCGGTCAACGAAAGGTGGCATGTTCGCAAGGATGGTACACGACTCTACCTCAGCGGCGTGATGGTATTGATCAATGACAAATCCGGGAAAGGGTTCGCAAAAATTGCGCGAGACTTGACCAAAGAGCACATTGCCAAGATCGAGCTGGCGAAGTCCAAAGAAGAGCTCGACATCCGCGTCCGCGAGCGTACTGAGGAGTTAGCGTCAGCTAATTCACAACTGCGTCGGGAAATTTCTGAGCATGACCGCTTGGAGCAACAACGCGTGGATCTGGTCCGCCGTATCGTGGGAACTCAAGAGGAGGAGCGGAGAAGGATCTCGCGTGAGCTGCACGACCAACTCGGCCAATTGTTGACCGCCTTGCGATTACGCATCGAAAGTCTGAAGAAGCAGACCGATTCCGACAAATCGCGCCAAGATGTGCAGGAACTCGTGGAAAGCACGAAGCACCTGGAAGCAGAGATTGATTTTCTGGCTTGGGAATTACGCCCCACCATGCTCGATGATTTAGGTCTCGAAATTACGTTGGGGAATTATGTCCGGGAGTGGAGCGAGCATACCGGCATTCCGGTAACGTTTCACGCCCAGGGCCTTGGCAATCATCGGCTGACATGGCTCCTGGAGACCAATCTTTACCGGATCGCGCAGGAAGGTTTGAACAACATTGCGAAACATTCCGGCGCCACGAAGGCTGAGATCCTTTTGGAACGTCGACAGAATGACGTTGTTCTCATACTAGAGGATAATGGGCGCGGTTTCGCTCCCGAAGGCAATTCAAAAACCGGAGGACGCGACTTAGGATTGGCGGGCATTCGAGAACGCGCCCAGTTGATGAGCGGCACGATCGAAATAGAATCGGCCGACGGGAAAGGCACTACTCTTTTCACCAGGCTTCCTGCGCAATTTGCGACCGATGACGGGAACGCGAACCAATGAACAAGGTCGCAGTATTTCTGGCGGATGACCATGCGATTCTGCGCGAGGGCCTCAAGTCGCTAATCGATTCGCAAACCGATATGCGCTGCGTCGGGGAGGCATCGGATGGCCAGGCCGCCGTTGCTGGCGTGCAGACGCTTTCGCCCGATGTTGTTGTTCTTGATGTTTCCATGCCGAAGTTAAATGGATTGCGAGCTACCGAACAGATCGTCCAGAGCTGCCCAAGATCAAAGGTTCTTTCTTTGACCCGGCATAGTGAAGACAGCTATGTGCAGCAATTGTTGAAGGCTGGCGCTTCGGGCTATGTCCTGAAGCAAAGTCCCTCGGCCATTCTTCTAGCCGCCATCCGGACTGTGGCTGCAGGTCAGAACTATCTCGACCCCGCAGTGACCGCGAAAGTCGTTGGCGGCTACGTCGCGAAGGGGGCGGCCAGAGGCAGCGTCCGTTTGACCCAGCCCAGCGAGCGCGAGAATGAAGTGCTGCGCCTGATCGCCCTTGGCTACAGCAATAAGGAAATAGCAACTCGTATGAGTCTTAGCATTAAGACCATCGAGGTCCACAAAGCGAACGCAATGCGTAAGTTGAACATGCAAGGACGGATCGACATCGTCAAATTTGCGGTCTTGCAAGGCTGGCTCGACGACCAACAATAAATCGAAGGCTTCCGCAGCCTTCCCCTTGGCCAGTCCTGATTCCTACACTAGGGGAAATCCCTAGTGGTACCTCACACCTTCCCAATATCTTCCCGTACGCCGTGATGCGACAGTGTTCTTGTTCCTTCAACAGCATTCGAAAGGTAATCCTCGTGCTGAGGGTCTTGCTTGCCGACAACCACGCCGTCGCTCGCGATGGTATTCGGCGGATCCTTGCCCATGATCACAGAGTTCAAGTCGTCGAGGAAGCTTCTGGCTTCCTGGAGGCCATTACCAAGGCCCACAACACCAAAGCCGATGTAGTGATTCTGGACGTACACATGCCTCTCGGGCCTGGTTTGTTAGCCGGCGATCTGAATGCCCAACTCGGTTCTTGTGGGGCTCAGGTCCTGGGCATTTCGTTCACGTACGACGACGATGCCAGATCTCTCGCGGCAAGTATCGGAGTCACCGAACTTTTGGACAAGACTACTTTGGGAATGGATTTGATTCCGGCGATCATGCGAGTTGCATCTGCGAGCAATTGGTTTCCGCCAACGGTATCCGTCAAGCGAAACCGCAGGAGAGTAGCGTCATGAACTGGAAAGACCGATACAGGGCTGCACTGGTCGAAATTGATCCCATCAGGCTGTTGAGTTTGATACATGACACAGAATTAGCCATGAGTGCGCGGTCGGAAACCTTGCCGGCAGTGACAGCGGAAGAACTGCAAGAAATGAGTGACGCGACCTGCACCTTGGGCATTTTAAAAAGCGAAACGTCGACGGGGCGCACTTAGAGCGAGCATTACCTTGACTTTGGAGACTGGAATGGTCACCACAACGATCTTGTCCGGACCAAGCATCGGCCCATCCTTCCCGCAGGTAGAAGGAAATCCGATCGGGAATCGGATTCTTGTCAATTTGCCAGCGCGGGAATGCGCTCTGGTATATCCGCAGCTGACGTTCGTCGAGATGAAAAGCCATGACGTCCTGCAGGAATGCGAACATGCTGTCAAGTATGCATATTTCTTCGAAAGTGGGGTGGCCTCGGTTCTCAATGTTACCGAGGACGGAAGATCGGTGGAAGTTGGAATACTTGGAAAAGAAGGCTGCACCGGATCACAACTGGCGGTAGGACTCACAACCAGCGTATGCCGGATTGTAGTTCACAAGTCCGGCACGGCTTTCCGTATCGCCGGTTCGAGGTTAGTGGCGGCTCTGCGCCAATGCCCTAGGCTACAAAGCCGAATCCAGCAGTATACCCACCTTATGGCCATGCAGAGCGCGCAGTTCGCTTGCTGCAATCAGCTCCATGAAAGTGACGAAAGGCTGGCACGGTGGCTTCTCATGAGCCATGATCGACTGGAGAGCGACCTCATTCCTGTAACACAGGAATTTATCGCGCAAATGCTGGGTACACGGAGGGCTAGCATCACCGTAGCTGCCGGTCTTCTGCAGCAGGCCGGGCTGGTTCGTTCCGCCCGGGGATCGATAAGGATAGTCGATCGCCAGGGATTGGAAGAGGCTTCCTGTGAGTGTTATCAGATTATTAACAGGCGGAGCGAGGTCTGGACCAGGGAAGCGAACCTGGGGTTGGTTCCAACATGGCCTGCTGGTCGTTTAACGGCCGGTAAGACCTGAAGCCTCTTCACACTGAAGAGTATCTGACGAAAAGGAACTACATGCCTCATTGCATCAAAAGAGATGAATGGCGCATTCGCGGCTCCCTGAAACAATTTCTCAATCTTCAAAGCAAGACTAAACCCAGCACGAAGTACTGCACCCATTGCGGATCAGTTTGCATGTATTTGCCGACAAAATTCTGGCTGGAAGGTGATGAAGAAACTTTTACTATTTGGTTGACATTCTGTCCGCAATGCAATCCGGAACTTCTCTCACGAGCGCCCGCTGGCGCCTGATGAGTCGTGGTTTTGATTGAGAAGGTCTCTATGAGTAGGTATCGCTGAAAAGGCGTGGCAGCTTTATAGGGCAGCGTTGTTTGAGACGGATAAAACCAAAGCTGCCGAGCGGGTAGATTCATGAATACAGAGTTTCCATGGCAAAACACTTATTTGGAGGCGGTGCTCGAAACGGACACTTCGAGACTTGTGCAACGGATCGTGGCGGCCGAAAATGCGATCAAAACACGCGTGACTGAACTGGAGAAGGACCATCAGGGAACGCGCGAGGAAAGAACAGCCATTGCAGATGCATTAAATGGTCTGGCTATATTGCGAAAAGAACGGATCAGTGACTAAGCGCTCCCCACCGACTGACCGCCGGATGGTCCTCGACACTTAACCTTCGCCAGCTCAAGCACCGACACTTTTATTTAGCATTGCACGAATTCCGGCGACCGTCTCCGTCAGGGATATCGTGTATTTTCGGTCTTCCGCTCACCGTGTCGTAATTGATTTTGTCGCGACTGCCCATCGCTGTATCAATGACTCGATGAAGGCTGAACCAGAGACTCCATTGCCATTCTTTCGAATGCGCTTTTACCTTTTTTTCATCATTTCAGACAGCCAGAGAGGCTGCGGCGGACCACACCGCTTCCGCAGGCCGGAGAAGATGTACCTTCGAAGAGACCAGCAGACCACTGCGGCATAGATCGGCTGTTGTCCAAGATTCGACTTCACCCGGCCTTTGGCACCGAAGACTTCAGGGGATAAACCCGAACAGTGATTGGTGCATCCTAAAGACGGAACACGAGGAGGTTGGATTGAGTAAGAAGAACGGATTGGCAAATCCAACTCGTCTCAAGGCAGTGGATTCCGAGGATAAGGACTTGCTTCGGGTGGTCATCGAAACGCCTAAGGGAAGCCGGAATAAATTCTCCTTCAATGCAAAAGAGCGAGTTTTTGAGCTGAAGAAGGTGCTGCCGTCCGGAATGACCTTTCCTTACGATTTCGGCTTCGTTCCCTGCACGTTAGCCGAAGATGGCGATCCCATCGACGTTCTCGTATTGATGGATGAGCCTGCTTTTCCGGGATGTGCCCTGAGTTGTCGACCGATCGGGGTGATTGAGGGGGAACAAGACGACAAAAAGGAAAAGAAAGAGCGCAATGACCGCATCGTTGCGGTCGAAAAGGATGCCCATAGTTGGGAAGACGTCAAGACAGTATCGAACTTGGGAAAGCAATTTGCGAAAGAACTCGAAGAATTTTTCGTTAATTATCACAAGCTTACCGGGAAGCAATACCGGATCCTGGGTTTGAAAGGCCCGAACCAGGCACGCAAAATTGTGAAATCAGGGAGCCGCTAAAATTTGCCAGGCGATCAAGCTCGTCAGGTCGTTCGGTCGAGCATTTTGAAATCGCTGCCGACGGGACTGTATACGAGTTCGCGAAATTCCTCGGCGAGAACGACCACGTCTCTCTACTGGAGGAGACGCAGCAGGTAGGGAAGGACACCGATGAGAAGCTCACGAATCTCGCAAGGAAATCAGTCCGCCGGCGAGCGAAGGAGTGGAAACGGCGAAAGTCGTCGCGCCGCGTAGAGGATAACAGGAGCAAAATCATGGCAAGCCCGGCAAGCGTCAAGAAACATCCGATTCACCCGATGGTCGTTGGCTTCCCCCTTGGCCTTTGGGTATTTGCACTGGTCTGTGACATCGTTGCCGCCACGGGTGCGACCGGTCCGTGGAGCACAGTCGCCTTCTACTGTGTTGCCGGGGGCATTGTGGGCGCCGTAATTGCCGCTGTGCCGGGTTTGATCGATTATTTTTCCATCGACGAAGCGGCCATGAGACGAATTGCTATTTTCCATCTCGTGGCGAATGTTAGTGCTCTCATAGTTTTCGCTATAAACCTTTGGAGCCGTTTCGCACTGCCACCCACTAGTTTTGTGCCACTCATTCTGTCCTTAGTCGGGGTTGTTGGAATCGGAATAGGCGGCTGGCTGGGCGGCGAGATGGTCTACGTCAAGGGCATGGCGGTAGACGCGGTGGAAAAGCTATCGGAAAAAGTGGAGGAGGACAAGCCTCGGCTTCGCCGCGTTAGTTGATTTCATTCGGCCTGCCGCCCTGAGAAATGACAGAGCCGCTTAACATCGACAAAGATCAATCCTTAGCTCCCCCCGTTACCAATCCGAACACAACTCATTTTTCTGTTCGCCGAGTCCTATCGAAACTCGGTCCAGGACTGATTACTGGTGCATCCGATGATGACCCAAGCGGCATCGCAACGTATTCGCAGGTAGGTGCGCAGTTCGGCTACACGCTGCTTTGGACCATGGTCTTTTCATATCCACTGATGGCGGCAATCCAGGAGATTTGTGGACGTATCGGGCGGGTGACCGGCTGTGGTTTGGCCGCCAACCTACGCAAGAACTATCCTCGCCCCGTTTTGTTCTTTGTACTTATGGTGATGTCGGCCGCAAATGTATTCAACCTGGGGGCGGACATCGGCGCTATGGGTTCATCCGCTGCCTTGCTCATACCCGGCAGCGCCAAGTTGCTGACCGTGGCATTCGGAGTGATATCCCTTCTCGCCGTCCTCTTCGTCCCCTACAAGAAGTATGCCAGATATCTAAAATGGCTGACGCTTTCCCTCTTCGCCTACATAGGGGTCGCTTTTCTTGTCCATGTTCCGTGGAGGTCAGTCGTCACTGCAACTTTGATTCCGCGCCTAACTCTCAGTCAAGATTCACTGGTGGCATTAATCGCCGTGTTGGGAACAACGATTAGCCCCTACTTATTCTTCTGGCAAGCCTCTCAGGAAGCAGAAGAAGTGAAAAATAACCGCGGCGAAAAAGCGCTTAAGCATGCTCCCGCGCAGGCCAATACGCAACTTCAACGGATCCATATCGACACCCTCGCGGGAATGGCATTTTCGAATGTGGTTGCTTTCTTTATCATCCTAACCGCCGCAACAACGTTGCACTCTCACGGCATCACAAACGTCGCGACTTGCGCCCAAGCTGCATCTGCGCTAGCGCCGATTGCTGGCCGGTTTGCGGGCGCTCTCTTCGTATGTGGGATCGTGGGGACTGGTCTTCTGGCCGTGCCGATACTGGCTGCTTCGGCTGCCTACGCGATCAGCGAAGGGTGCAAATGGCCGACTAGCCTCCAGAAGTCCCCGAGCAAGGCGCCCGGTTTTTATGCCGCGATTGCGCTCGCTACCCTGATCGGTCTAATGATGGATTTTCTTCATATCGATCCTGTAAAGGCTTTAGTGTGGGCCGCAGTGTTGAACGGCATTGTCGCCGCTCCGCTAATGACTATCATCATGTTGATGGCGTCGAGCCGCAAGGTAATGGGAAAGTTCTTGATTCCTTCTTATCTCCGCTGGATTGGCTGGCTCGCCACCGCCATGATGGCATGCGTCAGCGTCGGTGTGATTCTGACTTGGAAATGATTTCGGAAAATTTTGCCTGGTGTGCCGGTTGCAGATACGCAAGAATTTCCAGGTGTTGACCACCACATCAGGAGCAGCAAAGGCGCCGCACAAGGACGGCGCCCTCTTTGTTGATGATTCTTGGCGGTTAGTTGTTGACCGTCACAACCAACGGTGTCGTTTTGGTCGCCGTCCCTGTACTGGCGGCGGTGACGTTCAGGACATAGACGTTCTTCTGCGCGGGGGGCGGTGTACGTGTACTACCACCGCAGCCGGTCCCAGACAAGGCCAGCACAAAGATGCCGACGATACCCGAAACTATCATCTGGCGTTTGCGCCGTCCGCCAAAAGGCAAAAGCAGAGCAGCAACAGCGAATGGCGCCATCAGACCCACGGCGCGGCTGTGCTGGACGATCTTGGCCGCAGCGCTGTGCGCGCTCACGGTGATCTGCACCGAAGCCGCGTTGGTGCCGTCCAGCGTCACGGATGCGGGAGCGAAAGCACAACTGATCCCAGCCGGAACGTTGCCGCACGAGAGTTGCAGGTTCTGAGTGGAGCCTCCGATGGGCAGAATACTGAGCATCGCGGTTCCGCTTTGACCAGCAGCCACTGTCAGGGCGTTGGGCTGCGCCTGCATGGTGAAGTCGGCGACGCTCAGAAACATCGGTCCGCCGGACGAAGCTTGCAGCACGGCGTCGCCCGAGTAGTTGGATGAGAGATTGTGAGAACCCGCTGCCAGCGAACTCACCACCAGCGTGGCTGTACCGGTGGCGTCGAGCGGCGCTGTGCCCAGAACCGTGGCGCCATCGAGGAAGGTCATGGTTCCGGTAGCGATGTATTGACGAACATCGGAACCGACCTGCGCCGAGAGTGAGACCGGACTGCCGACCAATGTGCTGGAGACACCCGATCCGAGGGTCACATAGGAGTAGCTGTCTGTGCCGACCGGGAAGACGTACGAGCTATAAGAGGGATTGACGTTGGCGTCTCCGCTGAAACTTACTCGGAGCTGGTGATTGCCGGCGGTCCTGACGGTGACTGGCATTGAATAAGAATCACAGTACAGCGGATTAGCAGGACCAGACCCGATGACAGCCGGCGGATTGGCAGAGTAGTCGGTGATCGTGACCGTGCCTCCATAGGGTGCGCAGCCGTTGTTGGCCAGCACGAGCTGCCCGGCCAGTGTGACCGGGACGTTCACAATCGCTGTCCCGAGGGAGAAGAAGTCGGCAACGATTGAATCTACCTTAGTGACTGTGAAGCTGTAGTTGGCCTGTGCGGCGTTGAAGCTGCTGTCGCCAGGGTAACTTGCCGCTACCTGATGCGTTCCCGCCGGAAAACCGGAACTGAGGTTCGGCAGCACGCTGGACTGTCCCGTAGGAGTGACACCGTTGCCAAAGACAACGGAACTCTCCCCGTAGTTCAGCGTAAGCGAGCTTGGGCTCTGGAAATCCCTGCCAACGGTACTGGGCGGAACGCCGTCGACCAGCAGCGATATCTGGCCTGTGGGATGACCGCTTCCCGAGTTGCCGGCGACTGCGACGAAGAGTGTCACCGGCTCAGCGTAACCCAGAGTCAGCGGATTCGTAATGAACGAGCCGCCGGTAATGCCCCCCATCACCATCTGGCTCGGCTCCGACGAAACCGTGATGTTGATCGTTCTCGACGAGCTCGACTGGTAGGTGCCATCTCCGCTGTAGCGTGCCGAGACGCCGTACATGCCGCCGGGAATCGTAGTTGTGGCCGCGATTGCCGTGCTGGTGGGAGCGCTCGGAATGAGTTGAACCGCTCCGAGGCCCACGAAGTTTCCGCCAGACGTTCCTTGCAGAGCCACATCGCCCGTAGGAGCTGCGCAATCCGTTGCCTGTGCACCTTACCCCCACATCGAACGAAACGGGCGTGCCATGGACGACGTGGGCGGATTGCTCGCTGGCCAGAGCGAACGTCATAGTCGCACCCTTCGCGACCGAGGCAGCGGCCCAATTGTTTACCAGCGCCGCCGCATCGAAAGATCCAAGTCCGCTGGCGAGATCGAAACCGGCAGCGGCATCATAGCCGACTGTGTACTGGCTATTGGTATCGGGCACTTTGTTGTTGCCATCGACAATGTCGTGATAGACGCCACTGGTCGCGGCCAGATTGTAAAACACATAGTTTGCGAGTCCCTGCGGCTGTCCGTTCATCTTCTGCAGTATCAGCGCCATAATGCCGGCGGCGGCAGGACTGGAAGCAGATGTTCCACCTACGCTGTAGAGGCTGACGAAATCCGGGTAACTGCAACTTCCCTCGAAACAAAGGGCATAGCCGGTATGTCCCGCCGCCGCCAGAGAGATATCCGGCAGATCACGCTTGCCGTCGTTGGGAACGCCGGGAGCGGTTTGCCAATCCGGCTTCGCATAGACGGTGCTCACGCCACCGCTGCCTGCCCACAGAGAAGTGAAGAACGGATCGTTGCTGCTTTCATTCCAGACTTTTTCCGGAATGTAACCGAGCGCCGACTTGAAATTCGATGGGTCGGAGGTGACGCCCCAGTACGCATCGGGATTGGTTGTGTCCTCAAACTGCGTGCCGCCCACGGCCATGTTATAGGGAGTGGAAGCCAGGCCATTCACGGCAACGCCATTGGACGCGAAATAGCCGGACCCTTGATCATCGCAACCCGCGCCGCCATTGTCTCCTGCCGAAACGAACGCGGTGATGCCCTGGGCAGCAGCCTGTTGCCAGAGGGCGTTGTAGAAAGCATTCTGAACGGGCCCGAGGTTCTGCTCGCAAGATCCGAAACTGGTGCTCATGATCGGCGCGAGATTGTGGTCGACGATGTAGACGGCCGAGGCGTCGACGCCATCGGCGAAGTTGCTCTGGGAGGCGACCACGACAATATGAGCCATGGGAGCGACTGCGCCGGCCCAGGTCACGTCGAGAAGAGCCTCAACCGTGTCGTTGTACGACATAATGAGCGGATCGTCGCCGTTAACGATCATCTCCGGATCATTTGCGGGAAGCCCCATGACACTGCGGAAGTCGCGGATGTCCTGGATGCCGTCGACGCCGTAGTTCGGATCGACCAGGCTGCTGCGGCTGACAATGGCGATGGTCTGGCCGGCACCGTTGATGCCGGCGTCGTACAGGGGTTGCACATTGTAGATCGTCGCGAAATCAGCGGGCCCAAGGAAATGCAGGCCGTAGGGCCCTTCGATTTTTCCAGTCTTTCTTTCGACCTTGATCTTGTCCCCTATCTTGAGCGCAGGTTGATGCGGATCGCTGTGCAGGCGCACGACTCCCTTCACTACTGGCGTGAGGGCGGCGGGGATCTGGACGTCGGTGGAGTTGGCGATGAATTTCTGCTTCTCAAAGCTGTAGGAGTGCATCTGGGTCGAGAAGGTGTGCTCGACTTGGCCGACCGTACCGCTGAAAGAGATGAAGCGGCGGCTCTGCGAGACTTCATGAACCGTCAGGCCCTTGCTTTCGAGCCACTGTCGCACCTTTTGCGCATCGTCTGCAGCAACGCCGAAGCGCTCCCCATACTTCGCCGGCGTGAGCCATTTGTGATAATCGGGCGAGGAAGGATCGTGCTGGGAAGCGACGAGTTTGGCGGCGTCGCGTTCCTGTTGTGTGGTGGGCGCAAGAAGGAGCACCATGCGGCCGAGCTTCTGACCGGCAGGCAGGCGGCCCGCATCAAGGCTCTGCTTAACGAGTACTGGCGTGGTGCTGCGCAAGGTGGAACGCTGTTCGTCTCGGATAGGGCCTGCGATTCGGGATTGCGCAACGGATTGTGCATGAGAGAAATCTCCAAGGAAGATCGCGACGACCAAACTGAAAACTGCCGAGAACGGTATGGCTCGACGGTAGGTCAACAAGGGTGAGTCTCCTGTGTCTTTGAAGTGACGGATCGGATATTGCACACAACGGTGTTACTCTCCGCTGCGTCCATTTGCAGCGGACAACCCGACTGCTTTAATTACTACTTGAATGTGTTTGCGTAAGTTGCTGGATCTTAGGGATTAGGGCCTCGATAGAAATTGGCCGCCGTCGCAAACTGATTAATGTACGCTGTTAACGTTATTTTGTCTACTGGAATGATGACGCGTCTCTCAGAGGTCAACTGCGTGGCGCACTCTGGCGTTGCCCACTACCACAGTTTTGGCGGTATGGTTGCGTTCCTGCAAATCCATGGGTGCAACGAACCTAACATATGAGATCCGGAAGCAGCGACTGCCGCAAGACTGTCAATTGCAAGATAATCTGCTCGCCCACAATAATGTGGGACCGAGCCATCGGTCCGGGGCATCATCGATGGAGCTGCAAAAGCTGCCTGGAGTTTTGAAAGTCCTACATGCGGTGATCGAGGTAGTTCACGATGCCCGTCGCAGAATACACCTGCCATCGCGATTTCGCGCAGTACCAAGAAACGACCTGCAACCCTCACAACTGACGGCCGGATCGATCATTCGTCGGGCCGATCATTGTTGCCCATACTGTAGAGTCGGAATCGGGTTTCGGCCGATGATAATCCGGACCGAGGACTGGTTACAGTGCGATAACTGCGGCCTCAATACTATGCCTGAAGATCCAGATTTCGAATGCGCCTGCACGACTTGTCAGGATCGTACCAAGCCTACCCTACCTACGCGCGCATGATCTTGTCTGGCCTAATCCGATAACACACTTCAAGGATTCACTCTTTAAAGTATTGTTTGCATGGGGCTACTGCATGAACCTTATGCCAAACTGCATTAAGAAGACGTAGCGTTCACACTATGAGTTCTCGGCCATGCGTCAAAGGAGTGTTTATGAAGCACTTTTCGGTTCTGCTGGTGGCGATTGTTCTTGGGCTTTGCACGGTTTGTATTTTCACGACTCGCAGCTGGAGCGCGGATAAAGATCAATCAGACATCGAGAAAAGGATCGACAGCTCTGCCAAGGTCCTCGACGAGATCATGGCCACTCCGGACAAGGGCATCCCCGACAAGATCATGAGCGATGCCAAATGCATCGCGATTATTCCCTCAATGGTCAAAATCGCTGTCGGATTTGGCGGCAGTCATGGCAAGGGAGTGGCCACATGCCGCTTGGATAACGGAAAGTGGAGCGGCCTGGCCCCGCTCACGATCACCGGCGGGAGTTGGGGTCTTCAACTTGGCGGCCAGGCTGTAGATCTTGTCATGATCGTCATGAACGACGACGGCATGCACAATCTGCTGAACAGCAAATTCAAGATCGGAGCCGACGCATCGGCGGCTGCCGGTCCGGTCGGACGTCATGCGGGCGCGGATACAGATTGGAAAATGAAAGCTCAGGTGCTGACATATTCGAGGAGCCGTGGCCTGTTTGCCGGGGTTGATTTAAACGGTGCTGCTGTAACTCAGGACAAAGACGAAACTCGCATCTTGTACGGAAAGTTTGTGCCCTTTGACCAGATTCTGGAAGGCAAAGTGCAACCCAACGCCAAGAGTCGGCCTTTTCTAAGCGCGCTAGTTCGGTATACCGGTCCTGGCGCAGCCGAAGCGAAACCATCTCCGGCCCAACCGTGAAGCCCCCCAGCTTTCGTGTCTGAAGGTTGGGGAGACCGACTCCACACTAACGCCTGCCAGAATCGCTAAAAAATACCGCAGGCGGGACGCCCAACGCGCGACCTATTGTTGTTGCTTGGCGTGGTTGTTCCAATCGTCCAAAAAAATATTTTCGTAATATTGGGCCGCGGTAGCGTTGTCGATGACCACTCCGGCGTCCCGATTGGCCAACACACCTTCTCCCGACCAGTTCATACTGGAAACCACCACTTTCTTGTGATCGAACACGAATCCTTTGTTGTGAACTTTGTTTTGAATCTTGACATTCTTAAGATTAACGCCCGCCGCCTGCAAGGCTTCCAATCCGCCTTTAGGTTTCTGAAATTGACTGAGGATGATTCGCACATCCTTGCCGGCGTTAATCTTGGCCGCGAGGGCATCGAGCAATTCCGTGAATTTTGATTCGATGGGGACTTTGGTGGGGTGGATCTACTGCAACTGGATATACAACGATTCCTGCACAGAGTTGATTAGAGCCAGCATCGCCGCCTGATAAACGTCCGGGTCTCTGGACGCTCGTAGAGAATGAATCTCTTTAGGCTGCTCGGACCGAAAAGCTCCAGTTCGAGCGGTGCATGAAATGGATAGTATTTTGAATTCTGAGGGAAGTTCCGACGGAAATAGTACCGAGTTCCGCCAATCGCCGTCGTCATATTCCAAACCAGGGCAAGGTGCAGCATTTCTTGAGAAGCGACAAAATAAATTTGCGCCGCCCAACGACGAACCTTTTGCTGCTCCTCCCAAGTCATTCCACCTTCAGAGATATCACGCTTCAGGGAAAATCCCGCGTATAGGTAGGAACACGCAATTCCATGTTCCAACTCTGCAGCTTCGCAAAGCAGTTTGAGCAAATCGGTTCGAGTACTGATGGGGGGGACGTATTCATGGCTAGTTCCGCGACTTCGTGCCTGCAATGGCCGAAAAGTTGGGAAATACATTCGCTTTGAATGGCCGACGGTGCTTGAGCGAGCCTTTGCAGGACGGCGCATCGACTCTCAAACGTTGGGGTCCCAGCCCAACGACCTTCCAGAGAAACAATAGATTCAACAGGTTTCGGAACACATGGAACAAGAAGGGAACAGAAACGTCTTGACTTCAGAAGTAAATGTATATACAAATAAGATGTGCATGGGAAGGCCACCCAAGCCGGAGAGCGAGCGTCGCAGCAAGTTGTTCCCGCTGCGACTCACGCTCGGCGAGA
>DATEHP010000265.1:0-9986 GCA_035279505.1 Candidatus Sulfotelmatobacter sp.
CTTCGTTCGCCCCTTTCGGGGCTTGATTCCTTCTCACTTGCTATCCCACGCCTTGCGGCGTGGGCTGTATTCTGTCGCCCCTTCGTGGCTGATAGGGTGCAGGCCGTTCCAGTCTCATCGACGCTCTCGAGTTTCATAGCAGACTACGAAAGGGCCGGGCTATTATCAGACGCCCCTCGTTGACGCAAATCGCGTCGGCTTGTCCGACAGCGCGGACTGAATGCTGTTCTCACGCACACTCTGGGAGCCGCGCTCTTTCAAATCAATTCATACCCAGGCTTTTTAACGGACGGCACGATTCTTCGTAGCAGATAAAAAAGCGGGGGAAGTGATCCCCCGCTCACGATCAGTTCGTTGCTTAGAACCTCAAATCACGGCTTCTTCACCGGTTTCTTGGGGGCGCGTTTCGTTGCCGCCGGTTTTTTGACTTGACCTTCACGCCCGCCAATCAGCGTCAGGGCATCGGCGGCGTTGAACGGGAATTGGCGCACTGAGGTCTCAGTGGTGCCGCCCGCGTTCAGCGTCACGTCCACACGGCGATTACTCGCCATGCGGATGACCTCAATTCTTGCCATCGCTCGCCTCTTCTCTTCCGTCGTCAGCTCCGTGTTCTGAACGACAGACTCTTTCACCTGGTCTGTGGTGAGATTGCGTTCGGCGCCGAACGCCTTGGTGTCAATCGCCGACTCAGGAACACCCTGCTCGACCAGGAAGCTCTTTACCCGGGCTACGCGGCGCTCGGTGAGAACCTGGTTGAAGGCAGCGCTTCCGCGATGGTCGGCGTGACCTTCCAGCGTCAGATGTGCATCGGGCTTGGCGTCACGGTACTTCTTGAAGTCCGTAGCCAGACCTATCAGCGTTTGCTGCTGGCTCGGTAACAGCCCGCCCGCCGGATCTTTCGCTGTAGGCTGAGCCGTCGGGAAGTAAACGCTGTGCAACGCCAGCCGGGCTTCCAGGGCCTTATCGACCGGTGGCGGTGGAGGATTCTGGATGGTTACCTGCGTCGAAGCCTGCGCGTTGAGTCCGCGCGAGTCCGTGCAGTTGGCGGTAATCGTGACCGTACCTGGCGGCAGGCCAGAGGTGTTGAGCGTTGCGGAATTGCCACTGCCAGAAAGCGTCCCCATTGAGGAAGTCCAATTGGCAACCGAGACTGGTACACCGTCGGGGCTCGTGCAATTGGCGGAAACGTTCACTGCGCCGCCTGGCGTCAATTCAGCGGGGCTCGCCGAAAGACTCATGGTCGGCGGATTCTTCGGCGGAAGAGGTTTGATGGTGTAGTTTGCCGAACAGCTCGCCTCGTTCCCCTTCTTGGCCTTCGGATCGGTTACGTGCGCCGTGATTGTATAAGCGCCCGGAGGGACATCGTTAGTGTCGATACTGGCCGTCGTGTCTTTCCCGGTTACCTTGCCGCCATTGCCGGTCCAGCTATAAGTCACGGTGTGCTTGGGATTGAAATTGCTCGCGGACGCGGTAGCTGTAATCGGTTCGCCAACCATGACCTCCGTTGGTTGGACCGAACAGGCAGCAACCGGGGCCGGAGCCTCCGCTCCGCCGAAGCTGAAAACGACACCCGTCCGTAGTCGCACCCCCTCCATCGCGGGACGCCTCAGGTCGGGGAATTCCGGCCCTGCCAACTCGGGAAAGTGATGATGCGCCCACACGTAGTCCACCTGGAAGAGACGAACCGCGAACGTCTTGGTAAATGAAATATCCATGCCGCCGCCGAGAAGGACGCCCACGCCGTTGGAGCGCTTGGCAATATCCTGCACCGCCAGGCGGTTGTAGCTCGCCAAGCCGTGCAGAAAGAAATTCACGCCTTCGCTGCGGAACATGAAGCGGGGGCCAGCGGAGATGGTGCTGTCATAATTGCCGGCTTTTGTGCTATGTCCGAGGTCGAGTTCCAGTCCCCAGTGAGGGTCGACGTTGTAGGTCAGAGCGCCGCCAATGCCTTTCGCCATGTCCGGCACGAGAAACGGGGTTGGATTACTGGGATCCCCAAACGCAGCGGGCGTTGTTATGTTGGGATGAAGCCACTGATATCCAACAAATAGGTCCCACTTGGGAGTTGATTCAGTCTGCGCCGCCACGGAACCGGCGGTGACTAGCAGGGTTAACAATATGACGGCACACGCAAAGGCGACGCGCCACGCTCGGCCTAAGCTGCTGATTTCCATGATTCCCTCCAGAAATGTGATCAATCGCTGAACGTCAGTGCAGCAGACCTTCAGCGGCAAGAAACCGGGAAGAGTGAAACTTAATGGTCGGGACCCAGAATTCTATCTCATAGCAATTAAAAGCGAAAGCGCAAGTGCGGGGCAATGACGAATCAGGCACCCCCACAATCGGAGCCAACCGTGTAGCCGCGGACCTTGCCCGAGGGAAGCAGGCCGCGTATCGTTGGGGTCTGGCCCGTAAGCTTTTGTCCGCCGGGCTTGCGCATTCATGCCGCGGAGGAACGGGACAACAGCAAACGAATGAGCCACGAAAAATTGTTGATCGTAGAAGACGAGGAAAACGAGCGTTCGGGACTGGCCGAACTGGTCAGCTCCTGGGGCTATCGCGTCGAGACGGCATGCGATGGCGCCGAGGGACTGGAGAAAGCGACGCAGTGGTCTCCCTCGATCGTAATCACCGACCTTAAGATGCCCCGCATGGGCGGCCTCGAGTTGCTCGGCAAGTTGGCTGAACAGGCACAAACCATCGCGGTAATTCTCGTCACCGCTCAGGGAACGATCGACAGCGCCGTGCAGGCGATGCGCATGGGCGCCTATGACTACATCACCAAACCCATCGACACCAACCGATTGCGCACGATTATTTCGAATGCCTCGGCGCTGCTCGGAACCCGCGCCGAGCTTGAGGCGACCCGCCGCCGCTTGCGCGACAGCGGCGCGCTCGGCCGTCTCAGCGGCGCCTCCCGCAAAATGCAGGAGATCTTCCGCCTGATCGAGATGGTGTCGCCCAGCACCGCATCGGTGCTCATCACAGGCGCGAGCGGAACAGGCAAAGAACTAGTGGCCCGAACCATCCATGAACTTAGCCCGCGCAAAGACCGGCCATTCGTGGCAATCAACTGCGCCGCCATTCCCGAAACTCTGATGGAAAGCGAGATCTTCGGCCACGAGAAGGGCGCGTTCACCGGCGCTCTGGAACGGCGGACAGGCTGCTTTGAGCTGGCCGAAGGTGGAACGCTGCTTCTCGATGAGATCGGCGAAATGCCGATCGGAACGCAGGCCAAGCTGCTGCGGGTTCTGGAGGATCGCAAACTGCGCCGCTTGGGAAGCAAAGTGGAGACTTCGGTCGATGTGCGGGTGCTCGCGGCTACGAATAAAATTCCCGATGAGGCCGTGGCCCGAGGCGAACTGCGCAGCGATCTCTATTACCGGCTGAACGTCTTCAATATTCACATGCCGCCGCTGCGGGAACACAAGGAAGACATTTCGGCCCTGGTTCAGCTTCTGCTCGTGGAGATGAGCCAGAAGCATGGTCGCAAAGTGACGGCGGTCAGCGAGGCGGTACTCAACCAGTTCAACAACTACTCCTGGCCAGGAAATGTGCGCGAATTGCGCAATACGCTCGAGAGAGCCGTGATAGTTTGCGACACCGGCATGGTGGAGACCAAGCATTTGCCTCCGGGTTTCGGGCAGGCCCCGCTGCGTACCGCAGCCAATGACCCCGACGCCGTCCGCCTAGGCGTAGGCACAACCGTGGAGGAAGCCGAGAAAATGCTGATCTTGAAAACGCTCGAGGCCACCAGCAACAACAAGACGCGTGCCGCCGAAATTCTGGGAATCAGTTTAAAAACCCTCCATAACAAGTTGAAAGAATACGGGAACTCGACGGCGGAAGCGGCTCCCGGCAAAGAAGAAGTACCCAGCAACTAGGCTGGGTCAAGAAGTCAGCGGTTCTGATCTGTCAACATGCTGCGACGCAAAACAATCATCGTACTGGCCATCACGCTGATGGTGACGGTGATGGTGACTGCGTTCTCCTATCTGTACCTATCTCAGATTTTGCGGCTGCGCATCGCCAACGCCTCCGACACTGCTAACAGCCTGACGCATCAATTGGCCTATGCCGCCAATAACGCCGTCCCCGATTTCGGCAGCACGAACATCGACACCCGTGATCCGGTAGCCCTGAAGCGGGCACTCAGCGAGTACGTACAGACCGACGTCGATCTAAACAACCTGCTGCAATCGGTTCCCGGGGACTGGAGATACATCTATGACGTCGCGATCGTTGACGTCAACGGCAAGGCGCTGCTGCACACCAACGCAAACCTGCTGGGAAAGGTCATCGAGCCTCGGCCGGATTTCGAGAGAGTGGTGCACGCTAATTTTCGGGAGCAGATTCGCCTGGTCTTCAGTCCGGCCGCTGTATACGACGTGACCTTTCCATTGCGGTTATTGAATTTTGAGCGCCACTCCACATCGGTTTCCAGTGGCGCTCCCTTTGGCACCATCCGCATCGGCGTGCAAACCATCTTCCTCAAGAGTGAAGTGCAGACTCGGCTGATACGCGCGCTTTACGTCTCAGGTTCATTGATCATTCTGTCGCTGCTCCTCGCCGCGGGGATTTCGAACATTGCGCTCGGACCGCTGAAAGAAATCAGCCGAAACCTCGATAGCGTGAGCGCGGGTGAGACCGACTTGCAGAGTTCAGAATCCAAGCACGACGAGTACGGCCTGGTGAGCCTGAAGATCGCGAACCTGGGACGGCAGATTCGCGATAGCAAAGAGATATTCTCCGCGCTGAAAGATAACGTGGACCAGTTGATGTCGAAGCTGCAGGACGGCCTGATGCTATTCTCCCGCGATTCGCGGATAGTCCTCGTCAGCGCTCCTGTCGAATCCTTCCTGGGTCGCCCGCGCGGAGGACTGCTGGGACGCAGCGTGCAAGAGGTATTCGCCCGTGATTCTTTGCTCGGCGCGGCCCTGCTCGATGCGTTTGAGCGCCGACGGACCATGTCGCAGCGGGAGTTCGAGGTAGCGGGCGGAAAGCGCGTACAG
Source organism: Candidatus Sulfotelmatobacter sp. (assembly GCA_035279505.1). Lineage (GTDB taxonomy): Bacteria > Acidobacteriota > Terriglobia > Terriglobales > Acidobacteriaceae > Sulfotelmatobacter. The sequence goes on from DATEHP010000265.1 coordinate 5,013, forward strand.
GTGTCACTGGATTTCGTGCAGGAGAAGAATTCGCAGATCGGCGCGCTGCTGATCATGCGGGATACTGAACCCGCACGGCGGATCGGCGACGAAATCGAAATGTCGCGGCGTCTCTCGGCCAGCAGCCGCGTCACACGCGGCGTGGCCCATGAAGTAAAAAATCCCATCAATGCGATAGTGCTTCATCTGCAGCTTCTGCAAAACAAGCTGGCCCAGGAGGAACCCGATACGCGGCGTCACGTGGACATCATCGACAGCGAAATCCGGCGTCTGGATCGGGTCGTGCAAACGCTGGTCGATTTCACCCGGCCTCGCGATTTACACCTGGAAGAAATCGATCTGCGCAGCATGCTGGAAGATGTCGCGCAACTTGCCGCTCCCGACGCCGAGCAGCACGGCGTTGCCATCGACCTTCACATTTCTGAGCAGAAGCTGCCGGTGAAAGTCGACATCGACCTGATGAAGCAGGCCATTCTCAACGTGGTGATTAACGGCGTTCAGGCGATGCCGCAGGGAGGACGTCTCACCATCTCGGCGAGTCGCAAGAATGGGGTGGCATTGGCGGAAGTGCAAGACCAGGGCAAGGGGATTCCGAAGGATCTGCACGATAAGGTCTTCGAACTGTATTTCACAACCAAGAAGGAAGGCAGCGGCATCGGGCTGGCGCAGACCTATCAAATTCTGCAGTGGCATTACGGCACGGTGGATTTCGAGTCGTCCGAGTCGACTGGAACCGTGTTTCGCTTCCATATACCCATTGCGGCATCACAGGAAGAGGAAAAACTCGTTTCGGCGTCCAAAATTTCGCTCAGCGGGTGAAGCCGCGACTGATTTCGTTTGCAGTTGCGGCGCGGTTTGATGTGTGTGTGAGAGAACTGTTCTTTCGCCCCTTCGGGGCTTGCTCGCGTTCCGCTTGTCCCACGGCTTACGCCGTGGGCTGCATTCTGGCGCCGCTTCGCGGCTAAAAATTGCCTGTTCTATTCGCCGCTTTCGCGGCTGAGAATCGCTTGTTCTATTCCACTTGTTGTTTGCAAATTCCACTTGTTGTTTGCAAAATAAGTTCTCACGCACACGCTCGAAGCCGCGCCCTTTCAAAATGTGTAGGGAGCTCGGGTTTTGCGCAGCCTGTTCAACCGCGCAGGCTTACTCCGAAGATATCTAAGGTATAGCAACCTCTCCACGCGGAGATTAATGATTTTCTGAGCGGGGGTGGCCTAGCATCACTTCAGAGCGTAATATGAATGGAGTTCTGCGTTTTGCTCTACGGGACCAAGCATGACTCTGGCCGCTGCCATCCTGTTTTTCGCTATTTTACTCACGTCGGTAGATCCGGGGCTGGTGGCCCGTTCCGCGCCGTCCTCGGACTCGTCCGCAGTTGCGCAGGAGCAAACTGCGCAGCATCCAACGCAACCGGAAACAACAAAACCTTCCTCCACCCAGTCGCCCAGCGCGCAGGCGCCCGCAAGCAACCCGCAAGGGAGTGCCGCCAAAAAGGCGCACTCCAAAAAGAAAGTCGTTTCCCCCGCTGGATGTGATCCCGCGCCCGCAAATCCGAACACCCCGGGATCGAATCCTGCGACAGCATCGCCGCAGCCCAGCGGCGCACAGTCATCTCCTGCAACTGAGGCCCCGAAGAATTGCCCACCGGAAAAGACGATCGTTCCCCAGGGAGGAGTCACGGAGCAGAGCATCCAGTTGGCTGGAGGTTCCGCCGGCGATCAGACACAGAAGCGGGACGCCGCCAATCAAATGATTGCGGCAACGGAGCAGAATCTATATAAGCTCACAGGTCGCCAGCTGAGCAACGCCGAACGGGATTCAGTGATACAGATCCGCCAGTTCGTTGACCAATCGAGGACGGCACTGACAGCCGGTAATCTGGAACGCGCTCAAACCCTGGCATGGAAGGCGAAACTGCTCTCCGAGGACTTGATCGATCCCAAGAAGTAAATGTGCGACAGTGTGTGCGAGAACTTTCTTTCGCCCCTTCGGGGCTTGCTCGCGTTCCACTTTTCCCACGGCTTGCGCCGTGGGCTGCATTCTTGCGCCGCTTCGCGGCTAAAAATTGCTAATTGTTCCACTGCAAAGCACGAGGCTTGGTTCTCATGCACATATGACATCCGCCTTAGGCTGTCCGGCGCGACGAGGTGGGCCGCCTGTTTCCTGCTGTCGCAAAGCGACAGTAGCGGCTTCTGGAACTGCCCCACTCAAGCCAAAATCAGGCTTGAATGGGCCACCTGTCTGTCGCAAAGCGAGAGTAGCGGCTTCTGGAACTGCCCCACTCAAGCCAAAATCGGGATTGAATGGGCCACCCAGGTTCCTATTTCCCTTTTGCCCGGGCCGTATTCACTTTCGCCAGCAAGTCTTGCGACATAGATTGCATCGGTCCCTGAATCTTCACAGCCTCAGTCAGTACTTCGCGCGCCTCGGTGAGTTTGTTTAGCTTGCCGTACGCGAAGCCCAGCCCATACAGAGCGCGGGCATACTGCTGATCGTCTTGCCCCTTGACCAGAGCAGCCGCAGCTTTGAGTTCCGGAATCGCGGCTGTCGTCTTCTCTTGCTTCAGATAAGCCCATCCAATAGTGTTGTGCGCCGCGCCCGCCGAAAGTTTGTGCGCCTTGTCGGCATCCGGCGCGTCCGGCTTGGCGACTTCGATCGCCTTCTGCGCATAGCTGATGGCCTTCGCTGAATTGCCGGAGTCTCCGTAATAACTTGCCAGCAGCAGCAGCGCGAGCATCGAATTAGGGTCGTTCGCCAGCATCTTCTCGCCAAATGCGACGAGTCGTGTCTGATCGTTCAACTGGCCGGGCCCCAGAGTGTACATGGCGTAGTTCGAAACCTTATCACCAAACTTTGAATCCGGATAAGCTGCGCTGAACTTTTCAATCTCCGCCATGCGGCTCTTGGGATCAGTCTCGGCCGCGATGACATTGAAGCCGCTGGTCTCGAGAAATTCGCATCTGTTCTGGGTCGCGTTTTTCTCGTCTGAAACCTTCCGCGCGAAGTCCTCGTCGCTCATGCCGTCTGGCTTGGTCTGCTTGGCGATGCTGTGACAGACTTCTCCACCCCTGGCCGAATAGTCCATGGCTTTAGCATTGTTCTTGGCCTGCATAGCAGCGCTGGCCTGCGAGACCAGGATGTCGAGATTGCGGGGCGACCCGGCCAGCGCCTTGTCACCGTAGTCGAGCGATTTCTGAAGATCGCCGCTACCCTGGTATGCCTGCGCCAGTTGCCAGTTTCCGTAGGCCAAGGCTTGCGGATTCGAAGAAAACTTCTTTACGAAGTCTTCATACATGGTCAGTCGTTTGGAAGCATCCTGCTCATTGTTGATGGCCTGCAAATCGTGGTCTTCATCAGTTCCCGCGGCAATCACAATTTGCTCCACCTGCGCTCGTGCCTGGGAAATCGAGAATGCAACAAGAACTATAGCCAGCAGCGGTCCGATGCGGCGCTTCATGGCGAGCCTCCGGTATACGCGAGAGATGGATGAACTTCCGATAGCTGCGAATCCTAGCGCTGAACGCGGCTCGACGCAAGGGCCACCATCACGGGATGGCCAATTGCGAATTGTCGATTGGTAACGGTTCTGGTCTCCGCATTCGGCACTCCGAAATAGACAATCGGCGATTCCCCCGCGCCTCCGTGGTGAATTCCCGTTACCTCGGCTAAAGTAGAAATATGCGAGCGAGTTTCGGGCAACGTCCCCTGCGATTTGTTTTTGCGGCCAACCTGATTTCCATGGTGGGCAGCGGGATGAACTCGTCCGCCGTCGCGTGGTACATCCTCAAAGCGACGCACTCCGAGATGGCGCTGGGCACGTTCGCCGTCTTGCAGACTCTTCCGGCCATGCTGATGCTTCCCTTCACTGGAGTAGTCATCGACCGCGAGGACCGCCGCAGGCTCGTCATGTGGCTCGATGCACTGCGCGCGCTCATCATCGTGACCGTCGCCATCCTCGCGTTCCGCGAGCAGGTCAAAGTCTGGCAGCTTTACCTGATGAACACCCTGGTCGCCGCCGGATTCTGGATGTTCTGGCCGACCATCACTGCGCTGATACAGGAACTCACGCCTGAGGGCCAGTTCGTCCAGTCCAATACCTTTCTGCTCGCCGGGGTGCAGGGGGGATTTCTGATCGCCGGCGCGATCGTGGGATTTATCTACGACCACATCGGTCTGGGCGGCGTGCTGGTACTTGATGTATCGACCTACGTCGTATCGTTCCTGTGCTATTTCGCCGTCCGCAAGGGAAAACACATTGTCATGCGGCCTGAGGAAATCAAAGCTGACCTCGCCGCCGCCGAGACTCAACTCGCGCGCTTCTGGCGTGAGATGAAAGAAGGCCTGCACTTTCTGCGGGATCATCGCGCCGTAATCATGCTCGGCGTCAGTTGGGCATTGTTTATCGGCGCCATGGTGACCGGTGTCGTCGTGACTCCATCGCTAAGCAACCGCGTGTTTCATGCCGGAGCCAAAGGTTACGGCTGGCTCAATGCCGGATGGGGCACAGGAGCTTTCATCAGCGCGTTGTACGCTCCCCAGATCATCACCCGAATTGGTGGACGGCGCGCCATCGCCTTCTCCATGGCCTTGCTTTCGGTCTGCGTCGCGTTTGCGCCCATCTCCGGATTGTTCTTTCTCGCGATTCTCACCTACTTCCTGATGGGATCGGCGCGAGGAGTCGGCGGCGTGGCCATGAACACAAGCCTCATGGAAATGGTACCCAAGCATCTGATGGGGCGCGTTCAGAACGCCTTCTATTTCACCGGAACGTTTCTGCAACTGGTACTAGCCATCTGTGTCGGAACCGTCGCGCAGAAAGTCAGCCTGGTCGTCGCATTCGCGATTCTCGGGTCTGTCTACGCGCTGTCGTTTGTGGCATCAAGCTGGCCTGTCCCAGATTCGGTGCGCGAGGAAATTGCCGCCGACTGAGCCCGCAACCTGTGCCCTACAGGACACGGATCCGACGAAAAGTTC
>DATEHP010000266.1:0-11275 GCA_035279505.1 Candidatus Sulfotelmatobacter sp.
TTACTACAGCGTCCAGGAACTCGAAACTCGCTGACCCAGCCTCGAAAAGCGGGGCTCGCCGCTATCGGAGATGGGGCACTGAGGTTTTGTATGACGAAGACATGCCGCTAGCTAGGTGTGCGTCAAGCCGGGCAGGAGGAAATAGAGACCGACACGTGGACGGCTTGTCGCCGTTTTGATGAGGCAACGAACCGACTGACCGACCTAGCAGCTTTATTGGTTCCGGGACAACCGATCACCGTTGTTGGAGAAGATTACACGTTCGGCAGAATGGCCGTCGACGAGGCTCGTAAGAGTAAGCCAGAAGACGAGCGCGTCCATCCGCTACAGGTGGTGGCGACATAAGGTTGTGTTCGAACGAATCGAAGAGCAACAAAGATTCGGCGCTTGCGACACACTTCCAGCAGGATCTCGATCAAGGCCCCGTCATCGGCGTTGAGTACTTTCCACGGTCCTTCATATTCGATCTCCTTTTTTCCCCCACGCCTTCATTATGTCCCTAAACAACTGGAATCCGTCGATTTTCGCCTGCCGATCAGCGCTAAGGTATATCACCGTTTCGAATGGATGCGAGCGTTGCAGCTCGTCGATCGTATGATTGGCTAGGGCCGACTTTCCGAACCCACCTTGTCCCGCAATCATCGCTCCGTGGAACGAAGCGTCCGTAAGCGCCGATACGAGACGGTCTCGCGCCTCTGTGCCGGTCGAGAAAGGTCCGATATCGCCCCTGGGTTCTGTTGCCGATTTGCACGGCCGGTTTCCTCGTGGCACGACGATATGTGTTGTCCAACGAGCGCAACGATTGTCGGAGAGCTTTGCGAAGCTCCATGACCGAGGAGACAGGCTTACCCGGTCTCGATCCTTCAACCAAGACGTACAGGAGATCTCCCGGTTCTCGTGCATATTGTCTCTCAGAGTGCGCGGGTCTCAGACGACGCAGGACCGAGCAGCCCTCGCGAATAGCGCAGCTGCCGTGCTGCTCTGTAAAGGCCTCGTACACCTGTGAACGCTCAAAGCCCCTATTCGGCGCCGCCGAATCGGGGTAACTACAATAACGGTGAGCCAAGGATGCTCCTCGGATGACACTTGCCACCCCAATGCCGATATGTCGGCACTAGCTAGTCCGGGATTCGTAACGGATTTCAATTAGTCAGCATCGAATGGCGTTTGGTGGCGCAGACTCCCATTGGAGGGGGAGAAGGGATGATCATTTTGAAATGTCTTCAAAACGAGAACGTCACCAACCAGTGTACATGGTGGCTCACCATCTAATTAATCAATTGGGTGCTATTACCGGACACTGTGATCTTCTCATTGAACAGACGGAACAGGGCACTGAGTACGCAAGACGACTCACCTTGATTCGTGCTATAGCTGAAACAGTCGCAAAGGAATTGGTCGAGCTTCAGCGAGAAGTGGATGCGAAGACTCGAAAGGCTGGATGAGGGCCTGACAAGAAACCAACAACAACCTACGCATTGAGTGTCATCCCCCCGTCGCACCAAGGCCCCGCGTGTTCAGAAGACTCCGGGGCCACTTGCCGTTGAGCGTATGATGGGCTGGATGGACTCGGATTTCGTGATTTCGAGAGTTGGAAATATGCAATGTCCGCCGTCGGTCCTACCCCACCTGTTCCAGACCGCATTGGTATCCTGATGTCTTCCGCAGGGCGTTTTTTGGAGTGTATTAACTGCCAACTACGAATTAGTTTCCAGCCGAGGCGCACGTCCTTATAAGATTGCACTCCCTCCGGATCACTCAAATCATGTGAACGCATCGAGCGATGTTGTCATTTCAGTGTCCGTAACCAAAACCCCAGAGGTTAGAACGCTCATCTTGGCGGGCACGACAGCAGTTACTGCACTTCAAGGCAACTCGTAAAAACTTGGCAAACTCGTGACCGGCTTACTCGAAGATAGGCCTCGCGCAGGCACGGTACGTGGGTCGTTAGGGCCTTCCTACTTGATAGTGGTCGAATTTCACGGGGATGCTGACGTCACCGCCAGGATCTTGGCTTTTGGAACCGAACGCTGCCGGCAAATGCACACCTTCCTGTTCGAGATACTCAAAAGTCATCTGTATCTGCTGGGCAGGTTCATCCACATTCCGTTCATCGAGACTGGACAACAACAGCCCGTCAGGATTCTTGGCATAATGCGGTTGCATCGATATCGTGACGTGCACCGGCTCCGGCATCCTGATCTCCTTGATGATCCAATTCTCGTCCAATTCAATTTGCCCGTCATTGACGCCATTGGGCGTAATCTTGTATGAACCACTCCGATGCTCAACACGGTAGTCTCCTTCTGACTCCGGAATCAGTGGCTTGAATGTAAACATCCTCCAGTCATCAAGGGGCTGCTGGATACTGACCCGTATCAGTTCCACCAACTTCCCGAGTTTGGCGAGACCTTCCGGAGGTTGTTCGTCCGTCCGCTCAACCGTGACATCTGTGCTCGACTCCGTCATCACAACGCTGAACTTAGTTTTTGACAGATAGGGCAAAGCGCGTGCTCTAGCATCTGCATTCGTTCCCAACATGCTGTCAAGAATCTGCGGCCAGTCGGGGTGGGCATTGCACCGCAGTTCTCGCACGCCTTGGCGCTGCAAGGTGTAGTACGTGTTTCGTGCACGGGCAATGGCGCTCCGGTCGGCAGCACTGGGAACGGACTGCGGCGCTGCTACAGCGCCAAGGACGGAGAACCAGACGGAGACGACACCAAAAAGCTTGAGCATCTTGGCGAGGATAGCGCACGACATTGTGAGTTGTCCAACTTCCTGTCAAAAAGTCGCCTCTCTGAAATGTCGGCCGTGTCAAGCAGTTTTCGAGCACACTGCGGCATGCCCTCGAAGAAGAGCGCGCACATTTCGCCCTCGATGTGAATTGCCGTCCCACATAAGGCTCTGGTAATCCATGCAGGCCAGAACTCGATCCGAACCCATGCATCTCTTCGGTCCGCAACTGCGATCATGATTCCTACTTCGAACTCCGCGCGAAGAAAGCGAGAGCGACAACAGGCGCAGCATTGTTGAAATGTTGCTCACGATTACCAACCAATCTGGCGAATCCGCTCAAGGATAAGCGCGCCAGTTATTCATGCGCTCGGGCCGTCGCTTCAGGGGAGCCGGCAGAATCGCGGCGAGCCGTGCCGCTTCTTGCCGGCCAGTATTCCGGGCCTCGGTTCGGTAGTAGTAACGTGACGCCGACTCTGCACCATAAATTCCTGGACCCCATTTCGACCACGTTGAGGTAGATCTCCAGAATGCGCCGCTTTCCGAGAACGAATTCGGCCACCGGTACCAGTGTGAATTCGGCGCCCTTGCGGAGAAAAGAGCGGCCTGTTCCGAAGAATAAATGTTTTTATGAGTTGCTGCGTAATGGTGAAGGCTCCGCGAGAGCGGCCACCATCCACATCGTCTTCGGCCGCGATTTCGATCTCGTGACAATCGAACCCCACTAGCTCGTACTCGCCGTAAAGCTGGCGTGCCGGCAGCCACTTCCGGCCAGCATTGCGCCAATGCCGGTACCGATGCGATCAAATGCGTCGCCGGATCCAGCGGAAACAGCGGGAGAGGGAAAACCAGAAACCTTCACATTCCTGATCCGCCATACGGTAAAGGTGCCGCTCTTGTGGCGTTGCCCACAGTAGTGGGTGAAGCCCACTGCGAAGAAGCGAATGGTTGCGAAACTCAAAGCTATCATGGTTGAGCTTCAACGTCGGATGCATGATCGAATGGCCGAGGTCGGTGCATTCCGGAAGGTTGTCCTAGGTTATTACCAATACCACGCTGTCCCCGGTAGTGGAGAGCTCCCCGGCAATCAACAAATCGATTGCACCGTCACCACCGGCGGAACGCGGACATATCACACCAGCACTTCAGCGCATCCGTGTCTTCATCTTTTCGTTTATCCTGTGGAACGTCGATCGACTGCCGAACCCTTGGTCAGCTTTGCAAAAAACGTGCCCGAGGACATGTCTCCCCAGGTGAACCGGGAGGACCGCCTCTGTCTGCTGCTCTGCCGCCGACAGCTCACTCTTGATGAGCAAGCCCGGGCACGCGAATTCCTTTCTGCGCCCTTACAGTGGCCGCTTCTTCTCGAACGTGCCTACGCCCACGGAGTCTATCCGCTTGTCTACCGCAATCTGCGCCAGCTCGGATTCTCTGCCGTCCCTGACATGGTTCAAACTGAACTCAAACGCGCATATATGGCCAATGCACTGCGCAACCAGCTTCTCGCCGAGGACCTCGCTCGCCTCCTGCACTTGCTGAGCCACGCCGACATTCCTGTCATTCCGCTCAAAGGCATTGCGCTCGCTGAGTCGCTATACGGAGACCAATACGCTCGCGTGTGTGCCGATGTAGACCTGCTCGTTCCGCCAGCGTATTGCAATCGCGCGGTTGAAGTCATCCTTTCTGCAGGTTATCCCGATGTTTATCATGACGCCTTCTTCCGCAAGCTGGAGTTGCGCCATGGACGCCACTATTCGTTTCAGCGCGACAACGCAGGACGTTGCACCTACATCGAGCTTCATTGGCGGCTGGTGCAGTACTCTTCACGCGACAACGACATCGTCGCGGATCTCTGGGCAGAAGCTCGCCTCACGAATCGCTGCGGAGCACCCGCCTACACCTTCTCCTCCGAGTGGGAGCTTCTGTATCTCGCCCTCCATGTCGCCGAGCATCGTTGGGAAGGTCTCAAGTGGCTTGTGGACCTCCATGAGCTTTGCACATGCCGCCCACCTGACTGGCGGCGCCTCAAAGAAAAGGCTGAGCAGTTTGAGCTCGACCTGGTACTTAGTCAGACTCTAGCTGTCTGCTCGCTCTTATTGGGAACGCGTCTTCCGGATGATTACAACTCTGTTTCGCTTCCCGCCAAGGTCCGCCTCTTTCCCATGACGCCCTTCACCGCTGGCGGCTTTGCAACGGCGTTTCTTCCCATGACCTTGCTTCGACGCCGCTGGGACAAGCTGCGCTACCTAGCCAACATAGTGTTTATCCCTAAACCAGCTGACCAAGACTTCCTGAACCTGCCCGCAGCCGTTAGTTTCTCTACTACCCATTGCGCGTGCTGCGCCTCATCGGGAAGCGGCTCTAGCCGTCACCTCAGACCCCATTTAGAACGGCGTGGCGAACTTCGTCAGCTGTAAACAGCACGTGGGAGAGCCAGCCGAAACGTGTCCTGTCGCGATGTGCGCGGCCAGAAAGTTCATTGATATCTGGCGAAAACTCAGACGAACTGAACGGGGTCCAGCCAATAGAGCGCGCGATCTGCCACGGTGCTCAACATCAAACAACGGTTCGCTGAGCAGGCGTGGCCCGTCTTGTGGACTTTGGAGGGCAACGAGTAATGAAATAAAAGGACAGCTCACATATTGGCTTTGTTTCATCATCGCCTATTTCAAACGCGGCAGGGTGGAAGACACAGTCGGGACACTACCGACTTGACCGACTTGACCTGTCTTGACCTTGACTGTCCATCCATTAGGCCCTATGCTCGTGTTAATCTCGACCAGGGACTTTCTACACTGGACGTAAAAGGGGGACGTATCGATGGTTCCCCCTTTTCAGTCCCTGGCCCTTCTGTTGGGACACTACCTCCAATCGCCCTCAAGTTTCCGGCGTTCAAGACATGCGGGCAGATTGTGTGAAAGAAAGCTGAACCTGTTAACCATTCAGCAGTGCTCAATGGCTATCTCTGTAAGACTGGACGTACGAGAAAGAACTGACTTTGGCCATTGCGATACTGCTGCGCGACGAATCTTACCCGCGCAATATTGGGATGGCTGCGCGCGATACGATCCTGGACAGGCTCACGGCACATCAGGCGTAAAATCTGGGGCGGATTTATAGGCAATCCATCGAATGAGCCGCCACCCCGATAGTCTCACCGAAATCGTGCAAGGCTATAGCGTCTCAAAATGGGCATTGCGGTACACATCAAAGCTAGCGGAAGCGATTCATGCCGCTCTGCCCGCGGCAGCAACTTTCTCGTCTTCGAGACGATCCATCGCCCGCGCAGTGCTCGCGATCGAAACCAGAAAGAGCAGAATGCTAAGTTCCAGAAACTGATGAGGGACCACTCGTGGTGTGCCGAAAAGCCGTGGATCAGCCAACAACAATGCTCGGTAAACGATCGTCACTGCCGCACTGAGACAACCGAAGTAGTACGACCACTCTGCAATTCTCGATTGAGACATCGCTCCCTCCTGAAGAGCCAAGCTGGGCACGATTGGCCGCGCTCTTCTTCCACAGGGCCGCAAGCGTACCCCATCGCATGGAAATGTACAAGAAAAGGGTCGAACAGAACCGGCAGACATGAAATTGCCATAGCCTAGGTCTTTTTCGTCGGTAATGCCTTTGTGGCCAGGAGTTGGCTATGCCAGAGGGGAGGAAAAGGTTAACTAGCTTCCTCTGCCATAAGGTCAGTGCTGGTTGTGGCTTCGCGCACCCCACTCTGGTTGGAGTTGAGAGCACGATCCAGTGCGTCGGCAAGAACAACCGGGAAAACTGCGGTCAACAGATTCGAGTCTACAAGAAGAGCGCGGTCCGCGTAGAACCGGTAGATTTTCATCGAACCGAGCCATCGATGGGAGGACGTAACCAACTCCAGCCCAAGACTCCAACCCGGCCAGTCGTCGCGAACCTTCAGGGCGCCGGGCTTACTCCATTCGAAATATAGATTCTCTTCCGGTTTCATACGAAAACATTTGTCGCCGATGGTCGGAGGTTCTACCGCTTGGGCCTGGATGTTCAATTCGAACCTGTCAAAATCATTGGTCGAAAAAGCAGCCTCTAGGATGCGACATACCTGAACATAATCGCAGGCATCTTTCAACTCCTCAGTGGCCCGGCGAATGGCAAGATTATTGACAAATATGCCTCTCTGTTCGATTGTGCGTTGCGCCACCCGCCGGATTTCCCAAAACTCTAGGTATCCTAAATGTTGAACGCCAAACCAGACGCACGCGCCTATCACTACCAGCACCAAGCCCAGCGTGTCTCTCCCAGGCCACAGCAGAAACAGACTGAGCAGGGCGAACAGAGCCGACACCGCATAGAGGGCGATCACGACTTGGCGGGGCGACATGCCGTTTTGGAGCAACTTGTGATGAATGTGCTCACGATCCGCCTTGAATACTGACTGACCGCCAATCAAGCGCCGCAGGATGGACAGAGTGGTCTCAAGAATCGGCAGACCGAAGGAGACGACCGGAATAGCGACGGCAATCACCGTAGGGGCCTTCTGGGCACCCTCCAATGCCAGGGCACTCAGCATGAATCCGATGAACAAACTTCCGCTGTCACCGAGAAAGATGGTCGCAGGATTGAAGTTAAAACGGAGAAATCCCAGGATGGCTCCAGCCAAGGCAATGGCCAGCAGGGAGACCAGTGACGAACCATTGGAGATTGCCGCCACAAAAACGACAAAAGTGGAGAATAGTGCGGAACCGGAAGCCAGTCCGTCCAGACCGTCGATCAGGTTAAATGCATTCGTAATCCCAATGACCCACAGCACTGTGATCGGAAGGCCAATGTACCAAGGCAAATGCCGCGCACCAAACAACACAGGCAGGTCGAGAATCCGCAAACCACCCGCAAACAGCATGATTGCAGCAACACCTTGAACCGCAAACTTGGTGTACGGGCCGATGGAATGGATGTCGTCGTAGAGGCCAAGCAGAAAAATAAGAGTACCTGGGACGAGAACTGTGAGAAGGGTCCGAATCGGGAGTACAGCCGCCAACTTCGGGAAATGCAGACTGGCCAACAACGCAACCGCAACGCCAATCAGAAAGGACAGGAATACAGGTACTCCGCCTAACCGCGGCAACGGAGCTTTATGTAGGTCGCGATCTTGAATCGGCGGTGCTACCCAGCCGCGGCCCATTGCAAGATTGCGTATGCCCCAAGTAAGAACGAAGGAGAACAGCAGCGATAGTCCGAAAGTGACCAAGTAGAACGGGGTCAACTATACTCTCCGCGGCCAGACGCACGTCAAACGCACCACCAACATCGTCCCAGCAAACTGCCGGGGTATGAGTCGAACTCCAGTCCTGCTACAGCTTAAGAATCTTTGCGAAGTGGTAAGTCGTCAGAACTATAACAACTCACATCCAGAGTTGCAATTCCCTGCTTCGATACCTCTGCGTCTCGGTCATTCATAAAGTCAACTCGCGCGGTCCAAACCTCAACTGCGTTCGCAGCCAGGGCTGCCCGGTTCTCTTCGTGATCGGTCGAACTCAACACCCCAGTCCGCGGCAGCAGCGGCGATCGCCGAGGGTTTAGGGCAGTACTTAGCTATGCGTGAGAAAGATGCTCCTCTCGCTGATCCCGAGCGGGTTACGGCTGGGAGGTGCTTTTTGCCGAGGGATTCTGCCGTTCCTTGGTTCTGGGTAGGGGAGGAAAAGTCGCGATCCCGAAACTGAATTCAGAGGCCAATTCTATGACCTGTTTCTTGATCCACGAATAGGTGCGTCGGAGCCCTTCTTCCAACGATACCTGTGGCTCCCAACCCAATACTTGTTTGAGACGTGTGTTGTCTGAATTGCGGCCGCGGACGCCTTGAGGACCCGGAACGTGCGTTTTGGTCAGGCGAACGCCGGCGATATTTGCGATGATATCGGCAAGTTGATTGATGGACACCATTCGATCTTGGCCCAGATTCAAAGGCTCGCGATAGTCAGATCGCATTAGCTTGTGCAACCCCATAACGCAATCGTCAATGTAGCAAAAGGACCGAGTTTGCTCGCCATCGCCCCAAATTTCAATTTCCTTAAGGCCTTCGAGTTGTGCCGCTGCAATCTTGCGGCACAACGCCGCCGGCGCTTTCTCTCGTCCCCCCTGCCAAGTTCCGAGTGGGCCGAAGATGTTATGAAACCTGACGATGCGAGTTTCAAGCCCGTAATCCTCCCGATAATGAATGCAAAGGCGTTCGCTGACGAGCTTTTCCCATCCGTACGCATCCTGGGGCGCTGCCGGATAGGCATCTTCTTCCTTCAGAGGGATGCAATTCGTTTCCGTTTGCCTGTACTCTGGATAAACGCATGCAGACGAAGTGTACAAGTATCGATTGACGCGGTTCTGTCTGGCCGCTTCGATACAATGAAGATTGATTAGAGAGTTATTGTGCAAGATCTGTGCGCTATTGCATGAGATGAAGCCCATCCCACCCATGTCCGCGGCTAATGCATACACCTCATCGATCCCTGCTGTTGCCCGCAGACAGTCCTGCCACTTCCTCAGATCAAGCAACTCAAATTCGCTGGCATCGCTGGCACAAAACTCTGGCGTCTTCAGGTCGACTCCCCTTACCCAATAGCCCTGCGCCCGAAGAAAAGAAACGAGATGATGGCCGATAAAGCCGCCTGCGCCGGTTACCAAGACCCTAGCCGTTTGACCCACTCTTCTCTCCTGAAAACTTGTACTAGTGCCCGAAACATTTCTGCTGGACGCCTTCACACGCACGCCGTATGTTGTGCTGGCGCGCCGATGCCGTTGCGCTTCTGACTGAGCACAAAATTACCATCAGCAGAGGTAGAGCGGCAATCGTTTTCATGCGTCCGACTCTCTACATGGCCCTCGGACGTTTCCCCGCAGAAAAGTGAAGCTCGGGTTGTGCGTCTGCACCGTGCCCCATTAGAATCAGTTTACCTCTATGCATCGTGCATCAAATCTTTTCATTCGACTTTTGATCTTGGCGGTGGTGGCAGCCGTTTTTGGTTTTCTCCAGGTGGCGGTGGCACAAAACAGCAGTCCTTCGCAGGACATGGGCCATCAGGAAGGCCCCGCCCACCAGCAAGACAGTTCGAAAGAACCTCGAGCGCCGACAGCTCTACCTTCAGCCACCGCGCAACAAGCGAGTCGGATTGAAACAAATTCCTCGGCGCTCGTCCTCGGTCCGGGGGATGAATTGGACGTCACAGTGTACGGGGCGCCTGATCTTTCCGGGAAAACCCGGGTGAGCGCCGACGGAAACATCTCGATGCCGCTCGTCGGCTATATTCGAGTGGCTGGTCTCACCAGCAGTGAAGCGGAAGGGGCCATCGAGGCTCAGCTGCGCCAGAATAACATTGTTAACGACCCGCAAGTCTCGGTATACGCTAAAGAATATACGAGCAGCGGAATTTCGGTTGCCGGCGAGGTCGCCAGGCCCGGGTTCTATTCCGCTCTTGGCCCGCACCGATTGTTCGACGTTTTGCAGGCCGCAGGCGGGCCCACTGATAGGGCTGCCAATAAGGTCGTGATCAGCCACCGTGAGCAGACGGATACAACGACCCTTGACATCTCGAAAGATCCGGCGCAAATGGCCGCCAGCAATATTTCGCTACAGCCGGGTGACACCGTTGTAGTTCCGAAAGCGGGTATCGTTTACATACTAGGAGAGGTAACTCGGCCTGGTGGGTATGTGCTAAATTCCACGGGGGGAATTACGGTCTTGCAGGTGGTGGCGGTCGCAGGCGGGCCGACTCACGTCGCCTCCGCCGGAAAAACGAGACTGCTTCGTCGTACTGAAAATGGGTTCCAAGAGCAACGGATAGATCTGAAGAAACTACTACGTGGCAAGGCTCACGATGTTTCCGTCCGGAACGAGGACATACTGTTCATTCCCAGTAGTACGATCAAGACCGCGATGAATGCTGGTGCACTAATGGCGACCGCTACAACTGTCGCGATCTACCGTATTCCCTTCTAGTCATCCACGGTGCCTAGCAGGATGCTGAAAAACGACTCCCAATCCACAGGATGACGTGTTAGTAGTGGCAGCATGCGAGGAGACGATCAGCAGCAAGATGGGATGTTCAGCTATATTTCACCCGACAAGCGAGTACCGCAGGACCATCCGTTGCGGATGATTCGAAGCCTAGTAGACGGAGTGTTGGAACAACTCTCGCCGCGGTTCAATCGGCTCTATGCGAGAGCGGGACGGCCGTCGATCGCACCCGAGAAACTGCTGCGGGCGTTGTTGCTGCAGATGTTGTACTCGGTGAGAAGTGAGCGGCTGTTGATGGAACAACTGGATTACAACCTGTTGTTCCGCTGGTTCGTGGGATTGAGTATGGACGATGAAGTGTGGGATGCCAGCACGTTCTCCAAGAACCGGGAGCGATTGCTGGAAGGGGACATCGCGGAAGCTTTCTTTCAGGGGGTGTTGGGAGAAGCGCGAGCCGGGGAACTGTTGAGCGACGAACATTTTACCGTGGATGGGACGCTGCTGGAGGCCTGGGCATCGCAGAAGAGCTTCCGGCCGATTGATGCTTTGGCCAAGGATAAG
>DATEHP010000267.1:0-5978 GCA_035279505.1 Candidatus Sulfotelmatobacter sp.
GGAGTCTTGCCTCGAATTTTTACCGAGGCAGAAGATCCGAGCGGAAAGTCAGTCGACATTTCCACTTCGACACCAGCCGAGTCCCAAGTTGCAATCGACGGGGCGTACAGGCCGATCCAGAATTCCTCGGAGCCTTTGTAGTAGTAAATTCCCGAGCCATGCAGCGCGTGGCTTTCCATGCTCGTGCCGACGCAGCAGGTGAAATCCTCAAACATACGCTGGTATTCGTGCTGCACACCGCGGCCGACGGGGAGCATGTAAGTCACAGTTCCATCCTTCGGATCCTGCGACGCGAGAATGTGATTGAAGAGCGCGCGCTCGTGAAAGTCGGCGTAACGGATATCGGGCTCAACGGAGAAAAGCGTGCGCGTCATCTTCAGCATGTTGTAAACGTTGCACGTCTCCGCGGTACGGCCGTCCACCATGTCATTGAGCTTGTCCGGTTCGCCGAAGTACTCATTCTTGCCGTGCCCACCGGTGGCAAAGCTGTAGTGATATACCACGCGGTCCCAGAAAAATTTCGCAGCCTCCTCGTCCGCGGCGTTGCCTGTGTACACGTACCGCATCAGAGCGCCGTAGAGTTTCGGGACCTGGGTATTTCCGTGCGCGTGAGAGATGACGTCTTTGTCTTCGGAGAGTGGATCAATCATCGCCTTCTGGTGGAATTTGTCAGCGAGCGCGAGCCAGCGTGGGTCTGCCGTATCGGCGTACAACTCGGCCAGAACTTCGTTCATCCCGCCAAACTCCGTGCCCAGCATGCGTTGCAGTTGATCGTCGTCCAGCTTGGAAAGAATTTTGTCGACCCAGGCGGCAAACTTGATCTCCACCTGCAGCGCGGTTGGATTGTTCGTATACCTGTATGCGTCTCTGAGCCCGGCGAAGAGTTTGTGCTCGACGTACCACGGCGACCAGAGACCATTCAGATCGAAGCCTCCGGATTTAATGACCCCGTTGCTCAGATCGAGGAAGCGTTGTTTTCCATCGACACCCTGGCCATCCTCGAGTGCCCCGATGTATCCATCACCCTGTGCGTCCTGGATCTCTTTCAATTGATCAACAATATAGTTGGCACGATCCCTGAAGTGGGCATCGCCTGTGGCCGCCCACATCAGGCTGACCGCCGACAGATAGTGACCTGCGATGTGTCCTGTGAGATTGCGCTTCGGCCCATCCCATCCACCGTAGCCCTCCGCTTTGGGTTTCAAACCGGCACGCTGACGCAAGAACGCAAGCATGCGGTCGGGTTGGAGTTCGAGCAGATACTTTGCGTCGGCTTCCTGAGCTGCTTTGAGAGGCCCTCCCGTCAGCCTCACATGGTCAAGCGGCAGCGGGTTCAGTTTGACCGTCTTGCTCTCCGCTAATTCAGCAGGATTTTCATTCCTGGCCGCAGCCTTCAACGGCAGAATCAAAAGTAAGTGGACTGATAAACCAACCAACAGCAGATTCATCCCGCGACTTCTTATAAGGTAGAGCACAGCGTTCACCATTGCGGCACCCCTCATGCAAAACTGAGCAAACGTTTTCTTATGAGTCCCTGCATCTTCCATTTCCCGCGAACAACACCTCTCTACTTCTTACTTGCGCAGATTGCCATCGATCAGTCGCCAAACCCCCAGAGGATTCGCCTCTTTCAGTTCATTGGGCAGAGAGTGATCAGGGAACCCCTGGTAGCAGACCAGACGGGTGAAGCGGAAAATCGCCTGGCTTCCCACGGACGTGGAGCGTCCGTCGGAGGTCGAGGGATACGGGCCGCCGTGAACCATCGCGTGCGTAACCTCAACACCCGTCGGAAACCCGTTAAAAATAAGCCGACCGACTTTCGTCTCCAAAACCTCGATGAGGTCAGCAAAGTCGCGCAGGTCTTGTTCCGTCCCGTGAATCGTTGCGGTCAGGTGGCCTTCGAGAGAACGGGCGATCTCCAGAATCTGTTCGCGGCTGGAGTGCCGCACGAGCAGCGTGGTGGGCCCGAAGATCTCGGACTCCAGGTCGGAACCTAGAAACGCATCGGCGTTGGTCTCGAATACCGCAGAGTGCGCACAAAATCCCGCCGTGCCCGACTTCTGCTTTTCGGCAAGGATCGTCACCGCCGGATTCGACTTCCGTTTCGAAACAGCCGAATCATAAGAGGAATGGATGGCTTCGGTCAGAAGATGGAAATGAGGAGAGCCCGCCACCAACTCGGATAACTTGCCCGCGAATTTGTCGGCGTCGGAGCCTTTTCCAAGAAACACCATTCCCGGCTTGGTGCAGAATTGTCCCGCTCCCAGTGTGAAGGATGTGTGCAGGCCGGAGGCGATGTTCTCGGCACGCTCACGCAAGGCTCCCGGCAGAACGAAGACCGGATTCGTGCTGCTCATCTCGGCATAGAAAGGAATTGGTTCCGGGCGAGACGCAGCCACGTCCATCAGAATTCGCCCGGCCGTGCGCGATCCAGTGAAGCCGCCCGCTCGCACCAGCGGATGTTTCATGAGAGCTGTTCCAACCTGCGAACCGTGTCCAAACAGCAGCGAGAAGACGCCCTCGGGCATGCCGCACTCGCGAACACTCTCCTGGAGCGCCCGCCCCACCAGTTCGCTGGTACCGGGATGGGCAGCATGCGCCTTCACAATGACTGTGTTCCCGCCCGCCAGCGCCGACGCCGTGTCTCCGCCAGCAACGGAGAATGCCAGCGGAAAGTTACTCGCGCCAAACACCGCCACCGGCCCCAGCGGCCGCATTAGAGAGCGAATGTCTGGCTTCGGAATGGGCTTGCGTTCCGGATCAGCATGATCGATTCGCGCGTTTACCCAAGAGCCTTCTTCCGCGACTTGCGCAAATAGGCGAAGTTGGTGACAGGTCCGCGCAGTCTCGCCCTGCAGTCGCGCTACCGGCAACGCTGTTTCCTGCGCAGCTCTTTCGACGATCTCACCCGTAATGGACTCAATCTTGTACGCGATCTTTCGCAGGAACGCGCCACGCTCACGGCCCGAGGTGTGGCTGTAGGTTTTAAATGCAGCGGCCGCCAGCTTCACCGCGCGATCCACTTCCTCGGCCGTTGCCGGAATGAATCCCGGCTGTAATGGCTGACCCGTGGTGGGATCATGTGCATACAGTGGATCTCCAGAACCGGCGCCCTCGTGAAATCCGATCAGCGAGCGCCCTGATAGTTTTGCCATCTCGCTCAACATAAGGTTCACTTCCTATTCGGTAAGGCATACGAACGGACCGATTCCGGCCTCGCTCGCAATGCTTCACAGATGATTTTCTTTGCTTGCTCGAGTTCCTCCCCAACTAACTCCAGCCGCGGCGGCCTGACACGAGTGCCTCCCATTCCGACTTCAGCTTGCACCAGTTTGATGAGTTGAACGAACTTTGGCACCGTATCCATTCTCAGGAGTGGCAGAAACCATCGATACAATTCAAACGCTTTTCGATCTTCTCCCTGAATTCCATAGTTGAACAGGTCTACGGATTCGTGCGGCAAGGCGTTCGCCAGGCCGGCAACCCATCCTGTCGCTCCCACGCCAATCGCTTCCAGCACCGCGTCGTCCACGCCCACCGAAATTTCGATCCTGTCATCGACCAGCGCGCGAATCGCCGACACACGCCTGGCGTCGGTACTCGATTCCTTGACCGCTCTGAAGTTCTCGAATTCTGATGCGAGTTCCTGGATCTGCTCCGGCAGGAAATCGGTTCCATAAGCCACTGGATTGTTGTAGAGCATGCAGGAAAGAGGCGTTGCATGGAAGATAGCCGCAACGTGAGCTTTCATCTCACGCCAGTCACCGAGATATACATACGGCGGCAACACCATCAGCCCGGAACAGCCCAGGTCACTCGCAGCTTTCGCCATCGACACCGACTCCGAAGTCGTCAGAGATGAGATCGAGGCGACCAGGGTACCGCCGCCATGGACTGCTTTTCCCAGCGTGTGAAGAATGCTCTTCTTCTCGTCGAACGACAGAGTCGCGCCCTCGCCCAGCGAACCCAGGGCAACCACGCCGGCGCACCCGTTTTCCAGCAGCCAGCGAGAGTGCTCCGTGAGGAATCCGTGATCAACGCTAAGATTCTCGTTGAAAGGAGTTGTGATTGCCGGCGTGACGCCTTTCCAGTTCATTGGACATCTCCTGTCACTTCTGGGATCGACTGCGATTGTGCAGCCAAGTGTTCGACGCGTGCCGGGAAGATCGGCGGACGAACCGAATCGGGGTTCCACTTAAAAAGAAACTGGGTTGCCGGTCCGCACACTCTTCCCTGGCAAGGTCCCATTCCGCAACGCGTGTGCAGCTTAGCAGCACGCCAAGACGTGTGTTCGCGAAGGCGCGAGTAGGAAACGTCTTCGCATCGGCAAATCAGAGTCTCCGCCGATGGCATGCCTCTGAGCTCCGGGCGCAGACAGAATGTTTCGTCCAGAAGGCGCGCAAACCGGCGAAATCTCTCCCGCTTGGGAAACAGCATTCGCGCTTCGGAAGCCTTGCCGGTCACGGCCAGTCCAGCAATCTGCCCCTCGATCAGGGCCAGGTCGACTCCCCCGATGCCTGTCGGCTCGCCTGCGCAGAAGATTCCTTTCGCACTCGTTTGTTGCAACTCGTCCACCTGCACATAGCCACAACGAGTCCGACACCCAAGCAACACTGGCAGCTCTGTGTTGGGTACAAGATGGAATCCGCACGCCAGATAGTCGCACTGTACCGTTTCTGATTTGCCCGCGCGCAAGATGGTCACTGCCTCGAGCGTTCGTTTTCCATGAGCTGCCACAGGCCAACTGCTCGTAGCGAAAGGAATGCCCGCGATGTCTTTCCTGAGCTGCAAACCCTGAAAAATCTTTTCCGGATGGCGGATCAGCATCATGGCGAATCGCACCAGCTTGCTCGCGGATGCTTGCTCGCAAATCAGAGGGATCTCCGCGCCGTGCTTGTGCAAATACGACGCCACTGCGAGCAGAAGGGGGCCCGTGCCCGCGACAACGACTCGCTTGCCCTGAATCGGCAAACCGGACTTCACCAAAGCCTGCAATCCCCCTGCGCCCATCACGTTGGGTAAAGTCCAGCCGGGGAAGGGCAAAAATCTTTCCCGCGCTCCAGTTGCCAATACCAGATTGCGATAGCTCAACTCCCACACATCATCGAGTCCTTCTGCCAGGAGGACGCCGGCTTCAGGATGATGAAACACTCTTTTTCCGCGTAGCTCAATGACGCCCGCTTTTTTCAATCGCACAAGCCAATTCGAGGCTTCGGAAGAATGAGACCCTTCCGACGGTCCGCCACGCCAGATCTGGCCTCCCGGGGCTGCATTCTCGTCAACCATCCCGACGCGGACGCCACTCTCGGCCGCGCGGACGGCGGCCGCGATGCCAGCGGGACCTCCGCCCACGACCAGAACGTCGAATCGTTCTCTGGAATAGTTACTCATCTGTCTTTACTTCCATGTCCGGCTCGCACAGGAGCTGGCAGGTTCTGGCATGTGATACACCATTGACCACCGCCCGACACTCGAAACAAATACCCATCCCGCACAAGGGACCCCGCGGCTCCCCGATCACCGATCTACGGCATGGCTGCCCGGCGATCACCATAGCGACCGCCACCGTTGCCCCTGCCGACACGGAAACTGACGCTCCATTCACCCGCACCGTGAATTCGCTAGGCATGGGCGTATTCCTTTGCCGTCCGCGAAGGCAAATAAGGCTCGATAGCGATCTCCGGCTTCGTGCCCATCACCTGATCCACTAGGATTCTCGCTGTTCCCAGCGATGTCGTAATTCCCAGGCCTTCGTGTCCAGTGGCAAGAAACACAGATTTGTATCCCGGACACGGACCGATGAGCGGCAATTTGTCAGGGGTCGCCGCGCGAAAACCCGTCCACACCCGCACTGCTGACATTGATCCGAGCGCCGGCATATATTCCTGCGCGCGACGCACCATACGCGCGAGCATGACTTGATCGACCTCTTTGTGCTCAGCTCCGTATTGCCGTGACGAGCCAATCAGAATCTGCCC
>DATEHP010000268.1:0-15472 GCA_035279505.1 Candidatus Sulfotelmatobacter sp.
GCAATAGCAGTTCGACAGCTCATGAAGAGATACGAAGAAGGCGCCACCGGCACGTTGGCCCTTCGCGGCGTCGACCTGGACGTACATCCGGGAGAGTTGTTGATGCTGATGGGGCCGTCCGGCAGCGGTAAGACGACGCTGCTCTCCATCATGGGATGCATTCTGACCGCGACCTCGGGAAGCGTGCGCGTGGCCGGAAGGGAAGTGGTCGGGCTGAACGAGAAGCAGTTGCCTGCCCTCCGGCTCGAGCACATCGGCTTCGTATTTCAAGGGTTCAATCTGTTCCCCACGCTCACCGCTGGGGAAAACGTCGAACTGATGCTCGATTTAAAGGGCGCCTCAGCGGTGAAAGCCAGGAAGCGATCGCAGGAGCTACTGGAACAAGTCAGTCTCGGCGAAAAGTATGGTGCATTTCCCGCCGACCTGAGCGGAGGCCAGAAACAACGAGTGGCCATCGCGCGGGCCCTGGCGGGAGACCCCGGAATCATCCTGGCGGATGAACCCACGGCGGCCCTCGATTCACATACCGGCCGCAACGTCATGGAGATGATGAGCGAGTTGGCCCACAAGCGTCAACGGGCGGTTGTAATCGTTACGCATGACTCGCGCGTTCTGAATTTTGCGGACCGCATCGTGAGCATTGAAGACGGAGCCATCGCCACCAACTCCGATGCGGAAATGTTGCCCGCTGCCGTGTTTGCGCAATCCCGCCCCCAGGCCGCAGTTGGCCTGGTCTAAAAACATTGTCCGAACGGAGTGAGTGGAGAATTGTATGAGTAACTTTTCATTTTCGATCCTGAAGGGCCGCACGTCTCTGATCGTTGGCCTTGGCGTTTTTCTTCTGACCGCATCTTTGGTAGTCGCCTCGCGGCGCGCGCATGAATCGTCTACGGAAAATACAGCACCAGCTCGCAACACAACGCGGATGATCGCCGGCCCCGGTCGCGTCGAGCCATCGTCGGAAGATATAAAAATTGGTTCCGAACTGAGTGGGCGCCTTAAGTTGGTGAACGTCGAAGAAGGAGACGCGATCCGACGCGGCCAGGTGCTGGCGGAACTGGAGAACGCCGATTACCGCGCCCAGGTCGAATCCGCGCGGGCGAATGTCATCGCGAAGCAGGCTGTGTTGCGCAAAGTGATCAACGGCGCCCGCTTCCAGGAACGGGATGAAGCACGGTCCTCCGTGAACGAGGCCAAGGCTGTTATGGAGAACGCGAAGTCGGAGTTGCGCCGCCGCCAGGAGTTGTTCCTGGCGGGAGTCGTATCGCGGGAAGAACTGGAACGATACGCACGCGAGGCCGACGTGGCTCAGGCAAAGTACGAGGCGGCTGTGCAGCAACATGCTCTCGTCGATGACCATGCCCGGGAGGAAGACCAGTCGTTTGCGGAGGCTGACCTCCAATTGGCGCAGGCTCAGTTCGATGAGGCGCAGGCGCGCTACGACAAGACCTTCATCCGGTCTCCCATTGACGGCACGGTACTGCGCAAGCATCACCGCAGCGGCGAGAGTGTCTCGAACTCCTCGACGGTCCCCGATCCCGTCTTGACGATCGGCGATCGCAAGACGTTACGTGTTCGCGTCGATGTCGATGAGACTGACGTCAGCAAAGTAAATGTAGGCCAGCGAGCCTACGTCACCGCGGATGCCTTCGCCAAGCAGAAATTCTGGGGACACGTAGTGCGCGTCGGCCAGCAATTGGGCCCCAAAAACGTACGCACCGACGAGCCTACGGAGAAAGTGGACACCAAGATTCTCGAAACACTGGTTGAACTCGATCCCGGATCTCACTTGCCCGACGGACTGCGTGTCGACGCATTCATCGTGCCCGATGCCTCAGAACTTGCACAGAGCCGCTGATTCCACTGACTAACTAGAGCAATTTCACAGTTGCTGTGTTCCATTCATGCATTGTCATCCCGACCGGAGCTTGTTGTTCCGGAAGGGAACGACAAGCGAAGTGGAGGGACCTCGAGTTTTCTCGCGGGTCACACCGAGAGTGAAACCGCTCTAAGTCGAAATCTTCCCGTTGTGTCCGCAACAAGCGGGAACAACGGTGAACACTCTGGAGGACTCCTATGACTCGGGAAGCCAGAACCATGGCAGGAATCATCTTGCTCACCATTCCCACGATTCAGTCCGGCGGCTACTTTCTCGTAACGTCGCTGGTGGATCGCAACAGCCACTACATGGACAACGGCCTGCGCCAGAATTTCTTTCGCGCCGGTCATGCTCACGCTGGAGTCTTTGTGATTCTCTCGCTGCTTTGCCAGATTCTGGCCGACAGCGCCACGCTGCCCGAGCCGCTGTTGTGGCTGGCGCGCATCGGAGTACCCCTCGCGGCAATTTTGCTTCCGGCGGGGTTTTTTCTGTCGATGACCTCCCCGCAAGCCGTGCAGCCCAACGGATTAGTCGTTCTCATCTATGCGGGCGCGGTTTCTCTGGCTGCCGGGGTTCTGACTCTCGGTATTGGTCTTCTGCGGTCACCGATCCGGTAAAATACTAGTTCCTTACCGGAACGCCTGCTTGATGACTGATCTCATTCTGGCTACACACCGATTGGCCATTGTTGCCCCGAGGGGTATCTATCCCTATATCCGCCAGCACTTTCTCGATACCACGTTTCGCGGTCTCTACCACGCCAACGCATTTGACGTGGCGTTACTGGTGCCGTACTTCATTGTGCTGATTCTGCTCGCCGGATACGGGGCGCACCGCTACGTCCTGGTCTATCTCTATTACAAGCATCAGAAGAACCGAACAACGGACCCGCCCACCCGTTTTGAGGAACTGCCGCGCATCACCGTGCAGTTGCCGATCTTCAATGAACAGTATGTGATCGAGCGTCTGCTCGAGGCGGTCTGCAAGCTGGATTATCCACCGCAGAAGCTCGACATCCAGGTGCTCGACGATTCGACCGATGAGACCGTTAATGTGGCGCGTGGACTGGTTGAGCGCTACGCGGCCTTGGGCCATCCCATCAGCTATCACCACCGCACTAACCGGCACGGATTCAAAGCAGGCGCGCTGGCGGAAGGCCTGGATTCCGCGAAGGGTGAATTCATTGCCATCTTCGACGCCGACTTCACTCCCCCCGAAGACTTCCTGATGCGTACCATCCACCACTTCACCAATCCCAACATCGGGATGGTGCAGACTCGCTGGACGCATATCAACCGCAACTATTCATTCCTGACTGAAGTGGAGGCCATTTTGCTGGATGGCCACTTCGTGCTGGAGCACTCCGGCCGGGCCCGCACAGGCCTATTCTTCAACTTTAACGGTACTGCCGGCATGTGGCGCCGAGCCGCGATCGATGAAGCCGGGGGGTGGCAGCATGACACACTCACCGAGGACACGGATCTCTCGTATCGCGCACAGCTGAAAGGATGGAAATTCATCTACCTGCAGGACGTCGAATGTCCCGCCGAGCTCCCGGTCGAAATGACGGCCTTCAAAACCCAGCAAGCGCGCTGGGCCAAGGGACTGATTCAAACCGGCAAGAAAATCCTGCCTCGCGTGCTGAAGAGCGATGCTCCGCTGCATGCCAAGATTGAAGCCTGGTACCACCTGACGGCCAACATCAGCTACCCGCTGATGATCATGCTGTCTGTGTTGTTGCTTCCTGCCATGATCATCCGTTTTTATCAAGGATGGTTCCAGATGCTCTATATCGACCTGCCACTTTTCATGGCATCGACCTTTTCGATCTCGAGTTTTTATCTGGTTTCGCAGCGCGAGTTGTTTCCCCGGAGCTGGCCGCGGGCGCTCTTGTACCTGCCTTTCCTAATGGCACTCGGCATCGGACTGACGATCACGAACACCAAAGCCGTGATTGAGGCCCTGATCGGCAAGCAAAGCGCATTCGCACGCACCCCCAAGTACAGCGTCGTGACCAAGCAGGACAAAATCGGCGCCACGAACTACCGGAAACGTCTGGGATGGGTTCCCTGGGTCGAACTGCTGATCGGCACATATTTCGCACTCACGGTCTACTATGCAGTCGAGAACGAGAACTATATTACCGTTCCATTCCTCCTGCTCTTTGTCCTGGGATATTGGTACACCGGGTTGATGTCTTTGTTGCAAGGCCGCTTTGCTGGATCGTCGAGAAGAGCCACCACGCACACGAAACCTTTCCCGGTCGGAGTGTAAGCTCTTTGGCGATGTAACTTTTCCCCGTCAACATCATCTGATTCCGGAAGAAGGACGGAGATCCCGATGAAACTTCAATCGATCATGGTTTCGTGGATTGCCCTTTCGGTGCTCGCGTTCGCTGGGGATCATTTGACGTTGAATCCGAAGCTCGATTACACCAGCGACAGCCAAGACGGACCTCTCATCACTGGCGAGCACATGGACGCGGGTTTCGTTGCCGGCAAGCCTGCATATGTCATCCTGTACGGTGAGGCTTGCTTCAACTCCAAGCGTCAGGCGCGACGCACGGTCGAGCTATACAGCAAGTACAAAGATGCAGTGCAGTTTGTGATCATTGATCTTGATCGCCACTTATCGCCATCGCAGGACGAACTGAAGAAAAAGTACTATACCGGCTACATCCCCCACGTGGTGGTGCTCGATAAGGCTGGCACTTCACTCTACAATTCGTCGGGAGAGATCGATTCATCGGTGATTTCGGGTTTGCTCGATAAAGCCCTGCGCTAGACCTAGCCTTCTCTTGACCGCTCGTTTACAATCCAGTCGCTGAAAATTGTCACTTCCCTTGAGATCCTTTTCCAAAGGAGGATACGATGCCCCGTTCGCATAGGATTCTCCAATCCGCTGCCGGTGCCGCGCTTTCATTGGTGCTCCTCAGTTGCGGCAGTGCGCACACATCCGACGAGTATTTCATTCTAGTCTCCACCAATTTGCAGTTGCCCTATTGGAAGACGGCAGGCAGTGGCTTTTCGAATGCGGGGGCGCAATACAAGGGAGTGCGTTTCGATTTCGTCGGCCCGCAGAATTACGATCCCAAGGCCGAACGCGATGCGTTGGATGACGCCGTCCAGAAAAAGGCAACCGGAATTCTGATCTCGGTTGCCGATCCGGCAGTGCTTAAAGACAGCATCGATAAAGCGGTAGGTGCCGGTATTCCCGTAATCACGGTGGATTCCGACGCGCCCTCGAGTAAGCGCTTGTTCTTCATCGGCACCAACAATTACCAGGCGGGATTCACCGGTGGGCAGCGCCTGGCGAAGGAACTCAAAGGCAAGGGCAACGTCGTAGTCTTCACCATGCCCGACCAACAAAACCTGCAGGATCGTTTGCGCGGTTACAGGGACGCGCTCGCGAAGACCCCTGATATCAAGATCACGCGCGTGGTCGACATTCAGGGCGACCCACGAATCGCGTTTGACACGGCGACGCAAATCGTAGGCAAAGAGCGCGATAAGGTCGATGCCTTCGTTTGCCTGGAAGCCCAGTCAGGCAAGGAAGTAGCGGGCGTTCTCAACAGCTATCACGTCACGGGAAAAACTGTGATCGCCATGGACACCGATCAGGAAACGCTCGACTGGGTTCAGAAGGGCGTCATAGCAGCCACGATCTCGCAGAAGCCCTACACCATGGCTTTCGTCGGCATGCAGATGCTCGACAATCTCTACCACCACAAGCCCGCTTCCTTGGAGAAAGATTGGTCGATCGACAATTACTCTCCAATTCCAAGTTTTGTCGATACCGGTTCCGACCTCATCGACAAGAGCAACGTTGAGTCCTTTGTTCAGGCGGGCAAGAACCTGGCTGCGCCGAAATGATGGAACGAGACCTGTAGACTGGCGTAAGAGGAAGACTCAAAACTGATTCCGGCGAACCCACTCTTTGACGTCATCCTCGACGAAACCTGGCATCGCGGGACTCGAGCAAGCAATTCGTCCACATCAGGAAATGTACTCGCGGATGTATTCGTCCTTTGTAGTTGCCAACTGCCGGATGTCCCCATCAAACGTCACTTTTCCGTCGCGCAAAATCAGGAAGCTCATCGGGACGTCACAATACTGGCCGCGTGGCAGTACTCGTAGGGTGTTGGTTTTGGGATCGAACTGGTGGGTAGCCATGGTAAAGGCATCTTGAAGACGGTGCGTAACCAGCAGCGAACTGGTGCGATAGACGTCGCGCTGCTTCACGATCAACTCAATGATCGTGTTGGAAGTGACCGGATCGAGTCCGCCCGTCGGCGAATCATAGAGCAGTAACTCCGGCTGCGTGATAATCGCCCGCGCGATCGCCACCCGCCGGCGCATGCCTCCCGAGAGTTCGGCAGGATCCAGATCGAGAGTGTGTTCCAATTCTACAAAGCGCAGGGTCTCGCGCACCCGCCGGTCAATCTCATCGTCATAAATCCCATGCTCTTCCATGAGACGGTAAGCCACATTCTCGCGCACTGTGAGTGAGTCAAAGAGCGCGCTCTCCTGAAACACCATTCCCAGGTGGGCGCGCATTGGGAACAGTTCCTGCTCTGGAAGTTGTGTGACTTCGTTGCCCAGAACGGTGATTCGCCCGGAGTCCGGTGACAAGAGCCCAAGCGCGAGCTTCAAGATGGTGCTCTTGCCCGAGCCAGCAACCCCAAACAGAGCCTTGGTCTCCCCGAAGGGTAACCGAAAGGAGACGCCGCGCAGAACTTGATTGTCCTCAAAAGAGATATGCACGTCCTCGAAGATAACGGCAGCGCCAGCCGGCGGGTTTGGGACGTCACTGGGGCGTTCGACGGATAGCGACGACATAGTTAATGAAAACTCAGCACCGAAATCAACAGCTTGGTCACGAAGAAATCAGTAACAAGAATCAGCACGGACGCAGCTACTACGGCTTGCGTGGTGGCCCGGCCTACACCCTGAGTTCCGCCGCGCGCGGTCATTCCGTAATAACATCCAATCGTCGCGATGATGAATCCGAATAAAGTGGGTTTCAGCAGCCCCATGAAGACATCTTCAAAAACCAGAACCTCCCACGCATTGTTCCAGTACTGGCGAGCGTCGAGGCTGAGGAACAGCTTGGCGACCATCAGACCACCTGCAAGTCCCACCAGATCCGAAATAATACTGAGGAAGAACAGCATGAAAACGGTTGCCGTCACCCGCGGCGTGACCAGTTTCTTCATTGGATCGGTGCCAAGCGCGCGCATGGCATCGATCTGCTCGGTCACCACCATCGACCCAAGTTCGCTGGCCATACCGGATGAGTTGCGCCCGGCCACCATCAGGCCCGTGAGTACGGGGCCAAGTTCGCGAACCATCGAAGTCGAGACGAGTTGACCAATCAGGGTGATGGAGCCGAAACGCTGCAGCGTGTTGGCGGTCTGCAGGGCCAGTACGCCGCCAGTAAAAAATCCAGTCAGGACCACGATTGGCAGCGATCCCACTCCGATCAAATCCGCCTGCTGTACCATGTCCGCGAAGTACAGCGGCTTGCGCATCAGGTTCGTGATCGACTGAGCCGCCAGCAGGGTGTATTCCTGAACCGCTAGGACCTTCTGCTTGGCGAATTCCGTGGGCGAAATCAGTTCCATGCGGATCGAGTCCTGCTGTCGTGCCGGGAGCGCAGGGCTTGCACGCAATATAACAGAGAAGGCTGTCAGCTATCAGCCGTCAGTTGTATATCGCGATTCCTCTTGGATGAATTTTCTGGTGAAGAAGTGAAATAGCTTGTTTAGGACAGTTACGTCAATTGAGATTCAATGAGCGAGTGGCTCGGTGAACTTGATCTCGTTTCCTGAGCAGTCTCTTACCCGAAAATCACGATTACCCCAAGGCTTTCGCACAATTCCCTGAGAAAGGGATGCTCCCCGTCCTTGCAACTCGGTCTGGAGATCTTCCAATTGGTCGGTGAAGATGTGGACTCCGACCGGAGAAAGTGGGCGCGTGTTGTCCTGAAACAAATGGATCGCAATCCCGTCGCGTTCTACGATGGCGTAGTCTCTAGCGGGCGTCTCCATTGTTAGTTGAAATCCAAGGATGCGCTGATAGTAGTCGACGGAATCCTGCAGGTTGGAAACTGGAATCTCCGGAGCGATTCGCGATAGTTTTGCCATGATTGCTCCTCTCGAATCCAAAAGCATGGCGAGATGCATCAATGGTTGGAATTCGGATCTCGTTGTAGGTGAACGGGCTGCTAACGAGAGTTGGCACTGACGCAATGCACCGCGAACGTTTCCTACCCGCGCCCCTTCTTCTTGATCTCAATATTCAGCCGGCGTATTTTCTGGTTCAGCGTCGACAGCGGCACATGGAAACGCTCGGCGGCCTCAGTCTGATTCCAATTGCAGCGTTCCAGCATGTCGGTGATGACGCGCCGCTCGACATCTTCCACAATTTCGAACAGCGACGCATCCGAAGGTGGATCGTGCAGCGTAAGCGAGGATCCGCGTCCCATCAATGAGTCCGGCAGCAATTCCACATTAATCTCCGGGCCTGATGAAAGCACGACCGCGCGCTCGATGACATTTTCCAGTTCGCGCACGTTCCCCGGCCAGGAGTAGGCCATCAGGGGCCGCAGCGCTTCGGGAGTGACACGCGCCACCGCACGCCCGTTCTCTTCCGCGTACTTTCTCAGGAAGAAGTCCACCAGCAACGGAATATCTTCCTTGCGCTGGCGTAACGGCGGCAATTCGACGGTAATGACATTCAGACGGTAGAACAAATCCTCGCGGAAACGCCCTTCCCGCACCATCTGCCGCAGATCAATGTTCGTGGCAGCGATAATGCGCACGTCGACCTGTATCTCCTGAATCCCGCCCAGGTGCATGAACCGGCGATCCTGGAGCACACGCAGGATCTTTGCCTGGGTCTCCAGGCCCATGGTCGCGATCTCATCGAGGAACAACGTGCCTTTGTCGGCAACTTCGAACAGCCCTTTCTTCGACGCGATCGCGCTCGTGAAGGCTCCTTTAACGTGGCCGAAGAGAGTGGACTCGAGCAGATCCGTGGGCATCGAGCCGGTATTCACCGGAACGAACGGCTTGTCGCGGCGCGGGGAGTTCAGGTGGATCGCCTTAGCAATGACTTCCTTGCCCGTCCCGCTTTCTCCCTGCAACAGCACCGTGGAACGGCTGTTCGCCACCTGCGCGACCAGATCGAAAATTTTCAGCATGGGCTCGCTTTTGCCCACGATGTTTTCAAAGTTGTAACGTTGTTTGAGGGCGCGCTTGAGCTGGACGTTCTCCTCTTCGGCGCGGCGCCAGCCCACAGCGGCCCGGACATCAGCCAGAAGCTTTTCGTTGTCCCAGGGTTTCTGAACGAAATTGGCGGCGCCTGACTGCATGGCGCGCACCGCATTTTCCACGGTGCCGTAGGCGGTGATCATGATGACCGGCAAATGGGGATCGTGCGACCGAATCTCCGACAGAATCTCCATACCGTTACGGCCCGGCAACGTCAGGTCCAGCAGAACCAGATCAAACGGACGGTTCGCCATCTGCGACAGGCCATCCTCGCCCGTGCCCGCAGTCTCCACCTCAAAGCCTTCCAATTCCAGCAGGGTCTGAAGAGACTCCCGAATTTCCGCTTCGTCGTCAACGATCAACACCGAACCGCCCACCGGCGATCCGCTGACCGCTCCGCGAGTTATGACTGCTGCTTCAGACATGGACTGCCTTCCTGCTCAGGGGAAAATCGAGTGCGAATGTCGTGCCCGCGCCGGGGTCGCTCTCGACGCGAATCTTGCCCGCATGTTCCTGGATGATGCCGTACGTGACCGATAGCCCGAGTCCAGTGCCGCGGGTCTGGCCCTCTTTCGGGGCTGTCTTGGTGGTGAAGAACGGATCGTAAATGCGCTGAATGTGCTCCGGAGCGATGCCTGAGCCGGTATCGCTTACGCGCACGCTGATCACTTCACCATTCGCAGTGGCCACCGTCAGCTTTCCACCACCTGCCATCGCGTCTTTCGCGTTAAGAAAGAGATTCAGGAACACCTGCTGTAGCCGGCCCGGATTTCCCTGAATGGGAGAGAGATTGGGGGTCAAATCCGACTCGACCTTAATCTTGGATACTTTGAACTGATGCTCAAGCAGCGCCAGGGTGTCGGTGATGACCTTGTTGATATCCACGTTGGCGAACTCGGTTCCACTGGTACGTGAGAAATTCAGCAGATTGTTCACGATCTCCGAGGCGCGGAAAGTCTGCCTCGTAATCTTCTCCAGCAGCCCTGATTTTTGTGGATCGCCTTGCAGTTGTTTGGCGAGCATCTGCGTATAAGACGAGATCACAGCCAGCGGCGTATTCACCTCGTGAGCCACGCCAGCCGCCAGCAAACCGATGGAAGATAGTTTGTCGGCCTGAGAGAGCTGGCTCTCGAGTTCCACGCGCTCGGTGATGTCGTCCATGATTACGAGGCGACCAATAACCTGGAACTTGCGCGTCACCAGGGGCGCAATCGCAACGTTGACGGTGCGTGTCTCTCCCGCCGGAGTCGACAAGCGAAACTTGTACAGGTTATTGATACCCGCGTTCTGTCGCACCCGATAGAACTCTTCGACAAACTCCGCCGGAAAGATGCTGCGCAGGGGCTGAGTCAACGCCTGCCAGCGAGGCAGCGCGTACATAACTTCCATCTGCGCGTTCCAGCTTTCGATTCGGTCTTCCATATCGAGGGCCATCACACCCACGTTGATCGACTCGACGATGTTCTCGTTGAAGTCCTTGAGGCGCTCGTATTCCGCAACCTTCTGCTGCAACGACGCGTAGAGGCGTCCATTCTGGATTGCGATCCCCAGATACCCGCCCAGCGTTTCCAGCAGTTCCACGTCCTCGCTCGACAGGTAATCGCCCTTCTTGGTTTTTCCAAGGCCCAGCACTGCGACCGTCTTCTGCTGTGCGCGGCAAGGGATGTAGTAATTGAGATCGAGCCGGGCGATCGCTTCCTGGGATCCGGGAGTCTCTCGCGGCACCTGGTGCGTGTTCTCGAAGAACATGTGGCCGGCGGCCCCGGGGCGGACTGCGCTCAGAAACGTCAGATCAAGCCTCGACGTTGGATTCATGCCGATGGACTTCGACAAAACGAACTGTTCGGAATCCTCTTCCGCGCGCAGGAAGATCGCGATGCGATCCACCGCCAGCGTGCGCGCGAGGCGGTCCACCACTGAAGAGAGCAGCGCGTTCAAATCTGTCTCGGAGCTGAGTTCGCGTCCGAATTCGATCAGTGTGCGTCGATAGTCATAGACGGTGCGGTAGAAAAGATGATCGACCCGGTCTTGAATCCATTTCCGAACCGGATCGAACAGCAACGCCGTGACCACTACCGCCAGGATCAATCCCACCGGACCCGTGCTAGGTTGTCGGCTGTGAACCAACGTCGCCACGCCGGCGACCAGTCCGAAGTACAAACCGACGACGGTCGCGGCAGAAAGCGTATAGACGACGCCCCGCTTGAAGATCAGATCCACATCCATCAGGCGGTAGCGGAAGATAGCGTACCCAAAGGTCAGTGGCAGCACCACCAGCGAAAGCACTGAAACCTTGATCAGTGCCTGCGGCACCCAGTCCATTCGGTGCGGGAACACAAAATTCAGGACATAGAGGAGAGTGTAAGGCGCGATGGCAAGGATCGTTCCCCGCGTAACCCACTTCAACTGCTGACGCAGAATAGTACTGCTGGCCTTCGAATAGCTGTACCACAGGAATGTCGCTGCCAAAACAAAGAACACCGCCCCATAGGACAGGTCAATCCGGTCTACGCCGCGGCTTAATCTACCGCTCGCTTCCAACAACCGCATCGCAGCCAGGCGCAGGCCGAGCAGAAATGCACCCGGCACATAAATCAACGTTAGGAGCCACGGGTACTTTCTAACGAACTGTCTTTTCTCGGGGAACGTCAGCACAAAGTGTAGGAAGAGAGCCGGCAACAAAACCCATGCCGCGACATTGCTCCAATAAACTTCCCAGTCGAACGCGTCCAGCTTGCCGGTGTAGTGGAACGAGTATGCGATGAAGGAAACCAGGCAGAAAATATAGAAGTGCGTTGAGCCCTGCGCAGTCCAGCGCCGCAACAGCACGTAAACTCCGATTACCAGGTAAATCAGGGCGATCCCGCGCAGATAGTTATTCAGAGTGCGGTTCGCAGGCTCCAGAATCACGTTGGAATCAAGCGCAACGGAATGTCGAACCAGCGAATAAGAGGCTCTCTGCCAGACGCCGGTGCTGTAGAGCTGCCGCTCCAAGCCAGAGGTGTTCTTGACTTCGTGCCCATTCACCTCGATCAACTGATCGCCTGGCTTTATCCCGGCTCTGGCGCCGGGGCCCTCCGGTTCGACATCGTCGGCTACAAGCACGCCCGAGTGCTCCACCCAGCTCACGCCATCAATGGGTGCGGTGGCTTTGCGTTCTGTCTGGAAATTAAACCCGGCAAAAATCACCGCAGCCAGCGTGAGCAAGAACAGCACAATGGCGACGGAACGAGCTTGGCTTTCCCGGTTCATAGACTTCTGCTTTTGGCCCGAACCCCACGTCGGCTGAGGAGCCAGCGAGGTCAACTTCCCCAAACTGTCACTTTGCAACTTCACTGCCACCGTAGTCGAAGCCTCGGGATTTGGTAAGTGCCTTAGATAAAGCAACTTCCAAAATTATAGATGCACTTTCGAACAGCAACTATGCCTTTTTGGATGTTTCTGTGAGATTCGGTAGCCTTCCATTTCCACAAAACCATGGGATTACAACCTGTTCAGAGTTGCCGAATGCAAGCATCTGCCAATTAATAGGATGATCAAACGGAGGTTCTACCGGATACGGAAGATGGCAAATTGTAGGCGTCGCGATGAAATCAGTCGTCGCAAGGGCGGCGTTAGACTGACCGGATTCTATTGTCCAGACCCAGAACCCTTTGCTTTGGAAATCTCTGTGGGCTCGTCATCCCAGTCAAACGACAACGCCCGGGCCGTCGTTTCGATCGGCTCCAGTTCGGGGATATCTTCGGCAACCGACGTTCCCAATTCAGCGAACTTCCGGGCTGACACGAGTACGCGGCTTTCCAGCGATCCCACAGCCTGGTTGTAGGCGTCCACCGCACGGTCCAGGTTCGTTCCAATGCCCGTAATGTGGGTTGCCAGTTTGCGCAAACGCTCGTGCAACTCTCTTCCCAGCGTGCTGATTTCCTGTGCGTTGCGCGCCAGTTTCTCCTGGTTCCATCCGTAGTTGATTGCCTTCAGCAGTGCAATCAAGGTCGTCGGAGACGCGGGGATGACCCGACTGAGCACTCCGTGCTCGATCAGCCCGGTATCCTGCTCCAGTGCTGCGCTGAAGAAGGTCTCTCCCGGTAGAAACATCACGACGAACTCCGGCGTTGAGTCAAATTGTTCCCAGTACTTCTTACTGCTGAGAGTGTTGATGTGCTCGCGCACTTGGCGGGCATGATTCGCCAGGCAAGTTCGGCGTGCCTCTTCATCAGTAGTCTCGAAGGCATCCAGAAAAGCTTGCAGGGGCGTCTTGGCATCGACCACGACGTGTTTCCCACCGGGCAACTTCACTACCAGGTCGGGCCGCAAGCGTCCACTCTCACCAAAGATTGTCTCCTGCTCCGCGAAGTCGCAGTAGGACAGCATCCCGGCGATCTCCACCACTCGCCGTAACTGAATTTCTCCCCAGCGACCGCGAACGTTGGGTGTTCGGAGCGCGCGCACCAGATTCCCAGTCTCAGACTGCAGCTCTTTTTGGGTAACGATCAGGGATTGCACCTGGGCCTTCAGATCGCCGTACGCCGCGCCGCGCGCGACTTCCATCTGCTGTATTTGTGCGTCGACTTTGGTGAGCGAATCACGCACGGGGGCAACCAGGTCCGCCACCGCTTTTTGACGGGCTTCCAGATCGCCCTTGGCCTCGCTTTGGAAGCGTTTCAGCGTCTCCTGCGCGATCTGGAGGAAAGAGAGGTTGTTGCTCTTCAGCGCGTCAGCCGCCAGCGCCTTGAACGCGTTCTGCAGATCCTCGCCTGCTTTGGTCAATAAATCGATCTTTTCGTTGCTGGCCTTTCGTTCCAATTCCAGTGCGGATTCCAGCCTGGCCCGGCTCTCGAGCAGCCTCTTCTGATCCTCCAAAAGCCGCGCCAGATCGGCCTTTGCGGCCCCTAATTCCTTTTCTCTCAATGACAAATGAGCTTGCAGCGTGGCCGTGCGCGAACGCAGCGCCAGCCATGCAAGCACACCGCCAAACAACAGGCCAATGACCCCACTGATCCCTAGTTCAATAGTCACAGGTAACTTCTTCCGTCTTTCTCCAACCTCTAGCCTAGCACCAGCAACATAGTTTGAGCCTGAACGAACCTCAAGCGGAAAGGGCCTGAGGTGCACGATCCCTCCCAGGATCCAGTAGGCACAAACTGGATGCTTAAGCTTTCCAGACGACTATTCGCACTGGCGCTCGGCGCAGGGGTGATGACCCTGCAACCGGTGGTGCACTTGGCTGCGGCCGATGGCTCTGGGCAATCCGCCCATCGCGCCACGCTGAAGACGGCTTCCGCTAATGCTCCCGACATTCCCTACGTGGAATACGAGTTCCAGGTCGAACAAGACCTGCTCCAACTGGCCAACCAGTCCCGGCAGCGAGCCGGAGCGCCCAGCCTCGTCCTCGACACCAGCCTGACCGCGGCTGCGCGCACCCATGCGCAAGCCATGCTTGAGGCTCATCAGCTTTCGCATCAGTTCGTTGGTGAGCCCACACTTGTCCAGCGCCTTGCGGCCACCAGTAGCCTGCAACTCGATCAGGCCGCAGAAAATGTCGCGCTCGATTACAGCGCCCAAGGCGGACATGAACATCTCATGCTTTCACCCCCGCATCGCGCGAACCTGCTCAACCCGGCTTATAACACGGTCGGGTTGGGCGTGGTCCGTAGCGGCGACCGCCTGTACATCGTTCAGGATTTCGCGCATGTCCTCCCCGCATACTCTGCCGACGAGGTGAAAGATCGCATCGCCACGGCCGTGAATCAGGCTCGCCGCCATGCAAGCCGGAATGTGCTGTCTCGCCGTGACCTGCAAAATGCCGATGAACCAGCCTGCTCGATGGCTCGCTCCGACAAGCTTGGAACCTCGCCGGTTCGCCAGCTAGCGCAGCGATTCACCGTTCTCACCTACACCAGTCTGCACCCGGAAACATTGCCCCTCGAAGCATCGCATGCCATACGCAGCCCCAATCTGCATAGCTTCTCCATCGGCGCCTGCTACGCGCGAACCAGTACCTATCCCACTGGCGTCTATTGGATAGTCTTGTCGCTCGATTGACTCTTCGTGTCAGACGCTGGAATTTCTGAACATTTCTAGAGCGCGTTCAAAAAACCTCTGAACAACTCCGCCTCTGGACTCCACTAACTGCTTTGTTGCCAATCGCGTCCTTTCGGCACGCTGCGTGCGTTGACTGAAGCAACTTCGTTACTAACGCAGTTGGGGCCCACTTAAAACCGTTTCTCTCAGGAGGTTGCTATGAAGAACCGAATTGCAGGAGTGTTCGCTGTGGTGCTGGTTGCCGGAGTCGCACAGTTGCTGGCATCCTCGCTGATTTC
>DATEHP010000269.1:0-4495 GCA_035279505.1 Candidatus Sulfotelmatobacter sp.
GCTGGTCAGTTTTATGGAGTATGATCTGGGCTACTTCGATTTGGAGACCAGAGTTTTGGAACCGCTAGAAAATCCCTTCGGCCCAAAAGTGTTACCCATGTAGCCGGTACATTCTGTTACCCATGTCTCCGGGCCGGACCCAAGAAATCTGGAGCCGACGAGCGGACTTGAACCGCTGACCTGCCGATTACGAATCGGCTGCTCTACCAACTGAGCTACGTCGGCCTCGGTGGGGGCCCCAATAGTCTACCAAATCGCACGATTTGACTTCAGAGGGGCCGACCCAACTCACAAATTCCTTTCCCCCTCCGAACCGCGGACCGCCACTCAGGCTACGCTGCCTTTGCCGCCACCCAGGCGTCATATTCCTGCTGCGATTGACCCGGTAGTAGCACCCACAGCGTGTAAACTCCGATCGCCGTACCGAAGGGAATGTTGAAGAGCGAAATGAACGCCAGCACCAGGACCAGGACGCGCGCCCAGGTTTCTCGCTGCATCAATCCCCAACCGGCAAAGAATCCTAACGCCGCCTTTGCCAATACGATGATTCCGAGCGTGGTAAACAGTGCCGTTAAAAAACCGACTGGCACGTCGGAAGGCACATCCTTCATCTCACGCAGGTGCGGAAACAGAACGTTGCCTAGCATGAGCAAGACAATGGCCCCCACCGCGTTCAACGCCGACATCGCGAGCCACAGAATACCCAGCAAATGCACATGCTGTTGCACGCGGCCCGGATACGACTGCATGACAGAAATTGGGCCCACGATCTGCTTGCCGCACTTGCTGCAGAATGCCTGGCCCGCTTCTACAGAAGCACCGCATCGATCACAAAACATGAAGCCTCCAATCCGAAATCGTCGGATCTAGTCAACGCCTTCCATAGATACGAATCCGCGGCACAACAGTTCCATCTTGAACTGAATCGATTCACGACTTCACAACGATGATATCGAAAACGAAAAGGCCACCCGGCAACTGGGCGGCCTTCTCTTCAAGGGAGAATAGTTCCAACGGAGGCTTAAATTCCGTCAAAACTTTCTGCGGAAATCTTATGAGCCCAAAAACAGGGGTGTCAAGCGATTTTTGGGAAATAAACACTATTGTTTTCAATAACTTAGGAAATGGGTTAACACAGTTAAAAACTGTACCAAATTGAGACAAAACTGACCGCCAAAGGTTCTAAGCCGATACTTCTGAGGCACTTACCCGGGTTCTAGGAGGGGTTTGGGGGCACATTTGCGGTGGAATCTCCGCCACCGGTCGAGCCGCCCCTGACTGCCGTCTCAGTCAGGTGCAGCGAGATGAATTCCATCTGTTCCGGACGATCGAACACCTTTTCTGGATAAAAACGCTTCATCAAAATTCGAATTCCTCCGAAAGAAACGCCGGCGATGATCGCGAGCCCGCCAAGAATCGCGCACAAGATGACGATGTTAAGGATCAGCATGTACAGGTCGTGGACTTGTGCGTCGCTGCTCGGAGTATTCCAGGTAACGCTGGCCTCGTAGTTCACCATGCCGAGCAGAGACTTCGCATCGCTGTCGGAGATTCCTCCCGAAGCGACCGCGACGATCGGTCCGCTGCGTTTGTCGAAGAATGTACCCGAACCGTTGATCGTCGAAACGCCGCTGTGGTTGGAGTCGGTCACCCCGTGCGCTGCCTCGATGCGCCGCAGATGCTCGGCTGCGAGTTGGGGAGTCGGATACGAGATCAGAACCAGCGTGGCCTCGCCGCTGGGCGTCTGGTAATGGCCGAGAGTGAGCTCAGAACTCGCTCCGAAATCGACTTGGTCCGAGGTAACGGGTAGTTCCAGTGAGGCCAGTGCAATCGGTCCCATCACGTATTTCTGCGTGTTAGCGATGTAATGACGATTTGGCAGGAATTGGATAAAGCTAGGCAGGTTCCCCGCGCTGCCTCCTGGATGCGGCAGAGTTCCGGCTAATTCGCGCAACTCCGATCCTGACATCGGGGTTTCCTTGCTGAATTGCGCGTCGATCAGCACATGGCCTCGATAGAAAAGAACGCGATCCCCCATCGAAGCGCCCTGATCGCCGATCTGCTCCTTGTTCATCTCCGGATGCAGGTAGAACGTGTACGCGCCGAAGGCTCCGGAAGCATCGGCAAAGCGCGCCGCCCGAACCCTCAAGGTGCGGCCATCGTCACGGGTGTAGATCGCCGAGGCAATATCGGTGAAGCGGTATTCGCGGAGCACTGCCGCGTTCGTGGGATCGGCCGTAGCAGCATTGCTGCTCGTCTGAGGCGTACCTTGCATCTGCCAGCCGGCGAATGCCTGGGGAAGAATTGCGGGAACTTGCGCCGCGGGCGTGGACGCCCCGAAGAGCATCGCCGAAACACACCCTAAGATCGGAAAAACTAGTAGAAAACCGGGAAATCTCATGAGACTGCGGGGCAATACCCCACATCACCATTAGACCACAGGAGTGCCAGAAAAGTTTCCTAATGAACCAGCAAGTAAGGCCCTGCGAAGCCTTCGAAAGATGCCTGACGAAGCCAAATGCCCCACTCAAGCCTTCTTTGGCTTGAGTGGGGTACTTGGCTTAAGTGGCGGGAAAGACCGGCGCGGTGGCCCATTCAAGCCCTCTTTCGGCTTGAGTGGGGCAGTCGCTTAAGTGTTGGGAAACATTGCATATACGCCATTGCCGCACCCTCGTGCCGGTCCCCTACACGTGAGGGCCATTCACAGATTGAGGGTGGGCTTGCAGAATATTGATGGAGAAAGAACGCAATCGAGCAGTATGGAAGATACGAACAAACGCCGGGGAAGCCGCACCAAGGCGGTTCTTCCAGTCAGGATTAAAGGCAAAGACAGCGGTGGCAAGTCTTTTGAGGAATTGGTTCATACGCTCGACGTCACGCCGTCAGGTGTACGGTTGGGCTCAGTTCGGCGTGAGTTGAGCGTGAAGGATGAAGTGACGATTTTCTTCCGCCAGCGAAGAATGCAGTTTCGCGTGGTCTGGATTAAGAAGATGAAAGGCACGTCTGAGTTTCAAGTAGGACTGCAAGCTTTGACGCAGGAGAAAGAGGCTTGGGGGATCACCTTTGCCGAACCGGCAAAAGAGCCCGTCCGGGCGCTTAGCGCGTCTCTAGTTTCGGCGCTTGCATAATAACCAAGGGGAGAGCCATGCAGGAAAACACCAATCGTTCGTTCGCGTGGTTGAAGCAGCTGTGGTCCGAGGAAAATGGGCAGGACATCGCCGAATACTCCGTGATGCTGGCAGTCATTCTTGTCATCGTAGTAGGCACCGTGCGCCTGATCGGATCCAACGCGAACAACGTCTTTTCGCAGGTCGGTAGCGCGATTCAATAAGAACGGTTTCGTGTCGAGTAAGACTGACGAGCCAGCAGCGCTTCGCAAGGCTGCTGGCTATTTTTTCATCGCAGTCTAAGTGGGATTCCTTCCGCAGCGGGTCCAGGTATCATGGCCTGCATGATGATCCGCTGTGTTCACTCCGCAGTTATGGCCGATGAGGATTTCGTTGGCGGTAGCTTTTGTGCTTGGCGTGATGGCCAGGAGCAGCGACACTGGCAAGCCGGCTACGGTTAAGGACCATTTGCTGGATTCGTCGTGCGCATTCCGGTCTCGATCAGGTCACGAAGCTTGCTGAGGACCGCACCGCTCATGTGCACACCTCCTCGGAACGGCGGAGCATATTACGAATGGACAGCCCTGGCAGTATCCATCTGCACGTGGGCAGTGCGCGGCCACTACGCTCCTCATGCCGCAAAAACCGTCGGTGCTCCGGTGCTCGGGACAGCTCCTCCCCGCCAGCGGCGACAAACCCACCCCAAAAAGTGAAAAGCCCGCCCCTCCTCCGCTCAAATGGCGCTCCGAAACCCCGTCACTGCGCCGATCATCCGGCATCCTTAATGTGGAAAACATTGCTGCCGTCAAGCGCCTCAGGTAGTCAAATCGAGTGGACACCACTCCGAAAAAACGATAGAGTACCCTCTGAGTGGACACCTTCACGGCTCCAAGTGATTGATCGCCTCACCAGTTCCACCGAATGCCGCGTTCCAAAGCAGGGCGCTTAACTCAGCGGTAGAGTGCCATCTTCACACGGTGGAAGTCATAGGTTCGAATCCTATAGCGCCCACCATCTCGTTGAAAACACAATAGTTAACGCTATTTTCTGACACAACTCTCAGCCTATGACTTATTCTTTGGAATGAGTGACATGCAGTTCTGCAGGCCCCAAGTGTGATCCGTTAAGGCCAAAACGATGCTGAACGTTTTACGATATGTTGGTAGTTATTATATTATGCATACATATTGTAAAGACCGGCTATGGCGCTATCCAAAGCAGAACAGGTCGCTCGTCTCGTTCGGAAAGCCGGAGTATTCCGGCCTCGTGAACTGGATCGAGTCGGCATCCCGCGACAATACCTTCGCCAGGCAAAGGATCGCGGTCTCGTGCGTCGAGTCGGACGCGGCCTGTATGTAGCCGAAGGCAGCCGCGTAACCGAACACCAC
>DATEHP010000270.1:0-55428 GCA_035279505.1 Candidatus Sulfotelmatobacter sp.
GAGTGGGTCTCAGCCCAGGATCGCTCGCAACCTGCGAAATGGAACGTCGGCGATGGCATCGCCACCGTCGCCAAGAGCACGGGCAACATCGAGACCAAGCGTCTCTTCCACAACTACCAGTTTCACATGGAGTGGCGCACTCCTGTGAACATCAGCGGCACCGGCCAGGCGAGAGGGAATAGCGGACTATTCCTGGCATCCACCGGCCCCGGCGATGCTGGCTACGAACTGCAGGTACTCGATTCCTACAACAACAAGACGTACGTCAACGGCATGGCGGGCAGCATTTACAAGCAATCGATTCCGCTGGCCAATCCTATGCGCAAACCCGGTGACTGGAACGTATACGACGTGGTGTGGACCGCTCCGGTTTTCAATGACGACGATTCCTTGAAGACCCCTGCGTTCGCGACCGTCTTTCTAAACGGTGTGCTCGTCGACAATCACTTCGAATTAAAAGGCGAGACCCGTTACATTGGCCAACCTTTCTACAAAAAGTTCAACGGTGCACCCATCAAGCTGCAAGCCCACGGCGACAAAAGCGAGCCCCTCAGCTTCCGAAACATCTGGGTGAGGGAGCTCCCGTAGTTCGGGTATCCCTTGTGCCAGGGCCAGAAAGGGCATGACCTTCCCCGGTGGACCTCTGTGTTCCCCTGTGGTAAAGGGTTGAGCTCTGCCACTCGCGGGTGAGCGCGATTTGAAGGCTCTTCGCAGCCTTCGATAGAATAAGAAGTTCTGTGGACAACTTATGTCACTCACCAAACAACAAGCCCTGGAGATGTTCGAGTCCGATGACCTGATTGGCATCGGGATGGAAGCCGACGCGGTTCGTCGCCGCCTGCATCCCGAGGGCGTGGCCACCTACATCATCGATCGCAACATCAATTACACGAACTTCTGCACCGAGTACTGTACCTTCTGCGCCTTCTATCGCCCACTGAAGGGCCCTGCCGCGAAGGAGGGCTACATCCTCGACTTCGACACCATCTACGACAAGATTGGCGAGACCGTGGAACTTGGCGGCACAGGCGTGTTAATGCAGGGCGGATTGCATCCCGATCTCAAGATTGATTGGCACGAGAAGATGCTCCGCGGCATCAAAGAGCGCTTTCCCAAACTGCACCTGCATTGCTATTCGGCATCCGAGATCATCGCGATCGCGGAATACAGCAATCTCACGATTCGCGACACGATCCTCCACCTCCGCGATGCTGGACTCGATTCGATCCCCGGCGGCGGCGCAGAAATTCTCGACGATGAAGTCCGCTACAAGATCGCCCGACTCAAGTGCCTGACCGACGACTGGATTAACGTCCACCGCACCGCGCATCAAATCGGCATGCGCACCACAGCGACGATGATGTTCGGCGTCGGCGAAAAATACGAGCACCGCATCAATCATTTCCAGCGGCTCTATGAACTGCAGGAAGAAACCGGCGGTTTCACCGCCTTTATCCCGTGGAGCTTTCAGCCGCAGAACACAGCGCTCGGCGGCCGTCACTGGGACGAAGCCACCGCAGTGGAATACCTGAAGGTGCTTGCCATCTCGCGCCTCTATCTCTCGAATTTTCTCAACGTGCAATCCAGTTGGGTGACGCAGGGATTGAAGGTGTGCCAAATGGGCCTGCGCTTCGGCGGCAATGATGTCGGTTCGGTGATGCTCGAAGAAAATGTAGTCCGCGCCGCGGGCGTGACGAACTGCACCACGGAGGAAGAGTTGCGCCGCATCATCCGCGATGCCGGATTCCGTCCCGCACAGCGGGACACACTGTACCGTCAGTACTTCCTGAACTAACCGGTAGTACGGGCTTGAGCCCGAGGTGCTTACAATGGCCTATCCAATCAAAACTTGTGTCGCCTGCGGCGAAGAATTCGAACTGAAACCCGGCAAGCCGGGTTTCGCCAACCGCTGTCCCGAATGCAGTGAAGAAGACTCCACCGAGGCCGGACCCAAATCCCCCCAAGGATGGAAGTCCGACAAAGGCGCCAACGCTGCTCGCCGCGAAGCCATGCGCAACCTGCTCTATCGCAAAGACAGCTGACAGCTGTTCTCTGTGTTCCTTGTAGTGAAAAAGAAAAGGTTACGATTCGCTGCATGGACGCCTGGATGAGCGATCGGCGATGCCGGTACGCTCGCTGGGCAGACGAGGCCTCCGCCTTACACAATCTTCTAGCGCGAGAGCATTCTAATCTCTTCTACTCATAGCTCGCAGCTAACTTGGCG
The DNA here is from genome assembly GCA_035279505.1 of Candidatus Sulfotelmatobacter sp. Lineage (GTDB taxonomy): Bacteria > Acidobacteriota > Terriglobia > Terriglobales > Acidobacteriaceae > Sulfotelmatobacter. The sequence goes on from DATEHP010000270.1 coordinate 2,225, forward strand.
TGTCACCACCTGCAAACAAAGTTTTGACATTCTAGTTACATCTCTCCTCAATCCAAATTCACTTCGCTGAATCCAATTCACTACGCGCTAAAACAATTTTTATCCGGATTGAGTCCGTACATTCGGAGGATCCACGTGTGTCTGTCATCAAGCCGGCGTGAAAGTGCGTCACGAGTCATCGTGAAATCCGTTTCTGAAAGAGGATAGTCATGCAGAATCTCAGGAAGTATGTGTTGTTCGCGTTCATGGCTGTATTCGTTGCGTCGCTCGCAATCACGCCGGCGCACGCTCAAGGCCGCCTTGCGGCAAACGTGCCCTTCGACTTTGTGCTGGGGCAAACCACGATGAAGGCCAACAGCTATACCATCGAAAGCCAAGGTTCGTTCGTTGCGCTCGTTGACGCGAAAGGAAGAGCCCGCTATACCTTGTATCGTCCGGGCTCGGATGCCGCCGATCACTACAACGGCGCGCCCTACCTGGTCTTTACCCGCTACGGAACGGAAACGTTCCTCAGCAAGATCGTGTTCTCCACCGACCACACCTATGATCTGCCGCGCAGCAGCAAGGAGAAAGAGCTTGCGGCACGTTTGATTTCTGGTGAGCAGGTAGCGGTGGCGATCGGAGCGGCGCGTTAGGCCGGGTTGTTGTACGCGAGCGGAAACCAGCATCGCGAGAGCAAGTGCGCAGAAGGCTCGCGATGCTGTACGCCCGCGCAATCCGTCCAATAATTTCCGTGAAACATGACGCGGAACTCGATCGTTCCGGCATCGACCGTCCCCAGCCACGCTCCCTCGATGTCGGAAGGCTTGACCGGCTTATCCTCAACTTCGGCCTGGGCCTTCACGCGTTTGAGGGCGAGCGGCATCGTGCCTCCGCCCTGCGTCCAGGTTCCATCGATGGAAGCAAGATCGGCCGCGATGTTTCCTTCGAACACACCGCCGATGCCTTTCGCTTCGATCCTCAGCGAACTGCCGTTGCGTGTGACCGACGAGGTCGGAATTCCTTTGCCACCCTGATCCGGGCTGTCCATCGTAGCGATCAGTCCGTCTTCGGTGTTCATGATGTGAAACACAACCCGCAACTTGCTCATCCCTGTCTCGAGCGTTCCCATCCACGTCCCATCAATGTCAGATGGCTTTGCCGGCTTGTGTTCGGTCTTGATCGGCGTCGTGGACCGCTTGAACTCGAGAGGCAAAGACTTCCCTTGCGACCATGTCCCCGAAATCGATTTGCCATCGGCTGCGACAGTTCCCTCGTAGGTTCCCTGCACAGCCTCGACATCGAGTTTCAGTTTAGACACTTTAAGAGTCGCGGATTTGACCGGAATGCCGTTCGCACCCTGGTCGACACTGTCGAGCGTGGCCGTCAGATTCCCGTCAGCCGCTTTCGAGATATGCAACACCAGTCGCAGCTCTCCCATGCCCGTGTTGAGTGTCCCTTGCCAGTCGCCCGCAATGTCTTGCGCCCGGACAAGCGTTGCGGCCATGGTCAGAACGAAGAGGACTAATACGCGTTTCATACACCACCTCCCTGGGATGAAAAAAATTAATAAATGTATTCCGGATTTTGACTTCTCCCGCAACCAATCGCCATCGGACTTCGATTCGATTCGATTCGCCCTTCACTCCGCCGCATTCAATTCATCGATCAACCGTTGCAAACAGCGCGCCGCCCGCATATTCATCTTCCAGATCCCGAGAAACATCAGAACCGCGAACAGGTCGAATGCTCCCGCTCCAATCCACCGCAGCGGCCGCGGAAACGACACCGCATATGCGATCGTCAACATCACATATCCTGGAACCAACGGCGCCAGATACCATGGCCACACATTCCTGATAGCGTCACGTTGCCGTTCCAGTTCTGTCCGAAAAAACTGCAGTGAACTCGAAGCTTCCAACCCGGCAGGCAGACTCGTGACAAACCCTTTGCGGTGAAGCTGAATCGCAATCCAGATCATGGCCACGATGAACAGTCCGTAAGCAATACGGAACAGAACGTTATGCGTGTCGTACAGGAAATACGCAAACAGTCCGGACACGATCATACAGCCCACCGACTCTCGTAGATTTCTGCGCCGAATCCGGCGCTCGAACTTTCCGGCGCGACGACGAATCTCCTCAGCCGACATTTTGATCCCCTCCACGGGCTGGTCCTGCCAGATTTTCTGCACGGGATTCTGTACTTCCATCATGATTCGCTCCCTCCCTGCTGAAACTGGCGCGCCAGCATGTTCTTGATGCGGTGAATTTTGGTTGCAACGTTCCCCGCCGACAATCCCGTGATCTCTCCGATGGAAGCCGCGTCAACTCCTTCCAGATAAGAGAGAATCACGTGCCGGTCGAGCGGCTTGAGACGTTGAATCAGGGTGAGCAGTCGATTGAGCGCGTGCCCGCGATCGGACGCAGTCTGTCCGTGGTTCGCATCGGGAAGATTTTCCAGTTCCTCCAGTCCGACCAGTTCCTGCCCCCGCGTGCGTCGCTGCCGCAACACATGCGATGCGCCAACGTTATGAGCCACGCGATAGACCCATGTCCGCAGCGAGCAGCGCCCGTCAAACCCACCAAAGCTTCGCCACAGTGCGACATGAATTTCCTGGACCAGATCGCGCCGCAGATCCGCGTCGGCCTCGTAAGCCCGAGCCAGTCGCTCCAGGGCCGCGCCATAGGTCTGTGCGGCCTCGCTATAAAGTTCGTCCTGCGCGGATGTCATTCTGGATACCGCCGCCGGAATGGCGTCAATTGCACTCACAACTAGGTAGTCGATGGAAGTGGATGTTTCTTACACGGAAATCTTCACTGCATGCGACTATGTCTTCACAGCCGACAAATGACTATTCGCATTCTGATCCGCACCCGATGCCCTGCGGTTGCCAAAGAATAGGTCAGGGCATTGCCCGTTGCAACATCGCAAGTTGGTTGGTACGCTCATGTCGATCCTTGGAGTGTCCCCCTTTGCCACCCAAGCTCTCTGCGAACCTGGACTTACTACGCACTATCGCAGTACTACTTGTTCTGGCACAGCATCTCTTACGGCGATTTCAAACTGGCGGCGACGTTCCGCCGATCGGGACCTTCGGCGTCCTAATTTTCTTCGTGCATACCTGCCTTGTTCTCATGTATTCGATGCAGCGCAGCGGACTGGGCGGCTCTTCGCTGTTCTCCAATTTTTATCTTCGCCGCGCATTTCGTATTTACCCCCTCAGCATGTTGGCTGTATTGATAGCGGTGACACTCCATCTGGATTCGGGAATTCATGGAGTGGCCGGTCTAACCCGCTCTGGTCCGGTCGGTCTGGGAAGAGTTTTTTCTAACCTTTTTCTAGTGCAGAACTTGGTGAAACCAGGCTCAATCATCAACGTGCTGTGGTCTTTGCCATTTGAAGTACAAATGTACGTATTCTTGCCCTTTCTGTTCTTGTGGACTAGGAAGAAGCACGGTGCCGTATGGGGTTTGTCTTTGCTGTGGTTGTTCTCGGTCTTTGTCGCGGTGATACAAATTAAGCTCGCGGCAATCACCGGCCCAGCGAGCCTCGCAAAAAGGCTCTCGCTTCTGCGAATGATTCCCAATTTTCTTCCGGGTGTTATGGCATTTGTTCTACCGCATACGCCGAAGATCAAATCTTTTCTTTGGCCAATCTTCATCTTTGTCTTGGTTGGAACTTATGTTGCGTTTCCAGTGGAGGAAATGGGCTGGGCGCTGTGTCTTATTCTTGGATTCGGAATTCCGTGGTTCGGCGAAATTCAGACTAACTCGCTTCGCGTGGTGAGTAATCGAATTGCGACGTATTCTTATGGAATCTATCTCTCGCATCAGTTTTGTATCTGGTACGTGGACGATCCGCTCGCGGCATTTTCCTGGTGGGTTAAGATTCCGGTTTTAACGCTCCTGCTTGTCGGCTCACCCATCCTGCTCTACCACTTCATCGAGAAGCCGTTGATTCGTGTAGGTGCAGACTTGGCGGCGAAGTGTAGTGCACGGACACTTGCGAAGGGCGATGTGACGATCCGCGAGCGTGTCGCAGGAACATGATGACTATCGAGAACTGAGGCGTTAGCACTCCGTCCCCGAAAGCGCGGACCTCACTCAGTTCGAACTGCCGGTCGAACTGGCGGGTTGCAGGACGGCTTCTGGCGCCTCGAACGGGATGGGACGGTTGTAATCGGAGTAGGAATAGTGGCCGCCTTCCATCGTCATCTCGTACGGCAGATGATCGTCCAAGCCGATGCATATCGAACCTTTCTGGGAAGACAGAACGGTCCTTTGATCAAACTTCCATTCCTGGCAGCGGACACCGTTGACGGTCTTCTTGTCGCCCCTTTCCGTGATGGCGTGGCTGATCATGGTGTACATATCTGGCAGCAGATCGCGAACCGTGCCTCGCGCAACGTTGTCGCAATACCACTTGGCGGAACCGCGGTCGCCGGCGTACCCCGTATTCTCCCAGGATCCATCGCTGCCATGGATGTATCTCTGGTCGCCCACCAGCAACTCGTCCTGATTCATCTCGAAGGGAGAATCCGTGCTGGATTGCTGATCCTGAGAGTGCTCGTGGACAATGATCCGGTTGCAGTCCACCTCCCATAGCCTGACCGAATGCTGGGTGCTCGACGCGCTCTCGCTGTAGGCGCCGCGGAAGCTTTTGACCTGCTTCATTGCTTCCAGTGTCTTATGAAACTCCGTGTCCCCGCTGGTCGGATTCACGGCCTGGCCCACGGCCCAAAAGATTACGCCCGCTCCCAGCAGACACGCGCCACTCCAAAGCCAACGACGGTTACCCATGACAGAGTCCTCTCCCAAAGCAACGCTCGCGGCTAGGTTAGTGGACTGAATTGGAGCATGAAGGTTACTGACGTACCTGAACGGCAACTTCGTAATAGATCCAGTTTAGCTCCTTGGACTTTTAGGGGTGTTCGGGGGGCATTGAGGGGTTTGCCCGTGGAGATCCTGCCACCTGTTGTGACACCGGACAATCACCCGCATCGGCCCAAGAGTGACCTAAATCATTGACATCACGCGCTCATTCGTGTGGGATAAGTAACGTTCATCTGTAATCTCTTGGCCCTGAGGCCTAAACAATGTCCGTTCAATTCTTGCTTTTCGTAATCGCTATTCTTCTTGTTTCGATCTTCTGGGAACTCAGCAAGATTAATAGCCTCCTCAAGAAGGTGCTTCTTATGAAAAAAGAACAGGAGTACCAAAGCGCGAAGAAGGCCGATGCAGGACAAGAAGCACCCTGAGAGATCCGGGCTAATCGAAAAGTTTGTTTGCGCATCGGCGGGATGAAGCCAGCTAATATTGTCTGGGGAAATTGAAGGGAGGCGATGATGATAGCTCTGCCTCACAGACTCTGGAGTGAAGACGAAGGGCAGGACATTGCTGAATATGCGGTGATGTTGGCCGTCATCTTGGTGTTAGTGGTCGGCACGGTTCGGCTTATTGGCTCGAACACGAACAACGCCTTCTCCAGCGTCGCGAGCTCGCTTCAGTAGGACGGGTCCCACCTTTCTTAATCAGAACCCCTGCCCACGTTAATGAGTCAGATGGGGATTTTTTGCCGACGGCTCGTTTGAGAATCCCGTCAATGTCGAAAAAAGGTTCTACGCCTTTTTCCGCATGCATTCATAGTAAGTGAAGTCTGTTTTCGTTCCATCAGTGCGAGTCAGGCAGAAGCACCGCCCGCCTCGCGCGGCGTACTCAACGGTGAAATGATCTATCCCTTTGCCAACCTTCTCTTCTGCACGCGGATGCCTGGAAATCAGGGCTGTGAGAAACGAATGATGGGGTTCTTGGATCGCTACCTTGAGCGGCTGACTATATAGCAGGTCCTTAACGAAGCGATTGGCGGCATTTGTTGTCTCAAAACTCCTCTGCCCGATAGTCAGTGGGCGGCGCATAATTAACCGCTCGTCATCGAACTCTCCTGCATTAGAGCACGGTATCGTCGCCGTTTCTGTGATTTCACTCACGATGGAAGCTGCCCAACGGGCCCATTCCCACGCCTTAGCGCGCTAAAAAACGCGGGGAGCGTTCGATGATGAGCGTGGAGATTTCGCGACATTAGCAGGTCAGACACCGACTACGATGCACCCCACGCCATTCATGAACAGGCATCACCGTCAGACAGGCACCGGTGACCCGCTACTAAACCGCGAACATGGCGACTCGCGCAGAGTTGCAGAGTTATGGAACAACCGCTTTGATGGCCGACGTCTTGGTGCTTTCCTTGCCCTGAACGTCGACTGCTGTCGCCGCATAGTAATAGGTGGAGCCGTTGGCCACAGTGGAATCGGTGTAAAGCGTCGGACCGATCAGGCTGAGGTTGATTTTCTTCCAGGTCGTGGCGTCGGGACTGCGATAGATGTTGTAACCGACAACATCCTTCGAGGTGGAAGCCTTCCAGTCCAAGTTGACGACATGGTTTGCCCCGGCCTGTATGACGATTTTGAAGGACACCTGCGAGACTCTTCCGCCACAGCCGGTGGCTTCTACGACGAAAGAATCGGTAGCCGCTTTGGTCGGTTTGCCGATTAGGTTGAGGGACGTCGTATTGCTGGACGCCTTCGCGGTAATGCCGGAAGGCAGTGTGCCGGACACGATTGCCCATTTGTAAGGAGTACAGCCGTTGTCGGCCTTGATGGCCGCGGAATAGGGAGTGTTGACGGTGCCGTTCGGAACGCTGGTAGTAGTGATCGTAATGTTTGCCAGGCATGGAACGCTGAAAAGAGCTATTAGGGTGAGGAACCGCCACGATTTCATTGCTCGATTGTGGCGTGGTTAACGCGATCCCAACAGATTGCGGAGGTTTTCGGCCCTCCTATTTTGCATTCGGAGTTCAGATGAGTTCGTTGGCGATTCCCGAGTCATCAGAGTTCGGGATAGCTGATGCAATCACGATATAGTTGATGTAAGCAGGCGCTCATTAAGGGGCTTTGAGCGGAATCGCGATGTTCCGTAACCATCCGACCATAACTGCTTTGACCCGACAAGGTAGTGTTAGTCCGGTATCGCGAAATTCGATGCTGAGTTGATTCCCGCTGAGTACGACGGTGACGCGATGAAATGGATCGCGACGCCAGGCGGTCGCTTCCTCCGGTTGGAGCCGACCTTATTACGGTGTTAGCGCCGCGAGTCCGGGGGCACCAGGTTGTTCGCACGATAGTAGACCACCAGCTGGCCATAGTGTTCGCCGCTATGCTCGATGGCGAACGTCCAGATGTTGGAGTTGTGGGCCATCCGGTTGCCAAAGAATTTGGATGTATTGTCGAGCCCCGCGTCGCCCTGTTGTTGAATCACTTGCGCTCCGTCCGTGACGGCCTCCTGTACGAACTTCACCACGTCGGCCTTGGTCTTGAAAGCGTCGCGCGTAGGATTATCGCCCTCGCCGAAGTCGGGCCCGATCTTGGATGCGGAAATCCTGCGTATCAGAACCAAATCGAGTGCGGCGGCGTGGAGAAGATTCAGGGCAAAGGTGCGCTCGTCCTTCTGCAGCTTGAAGTCGTATTTGTCTTCGGGAAAATCCTTCGCCATGGCGACGAGTTTGTTCCCAATATCGTTCCACCGGTCCAACATCTCGTCAGATCGTGAGCGTGCCGGACCTGGAGCTTGATTCTGCGTTTGGGCCTGACTGTGAAGACTCATTCCCACTGCAGCCAGCAGAGTGACCGCAACCAGCGCAAGCGAAGAAGGTTTCATTGCCGTGTGCTCCTTGTTTTGATCCGGAATTCCGTCGGGGGTTAGACGTGGCGCTATTCGCGAAGTTTAAGCAAATTTCGGGGCAAAGCAAAAAACTTGGAAGTGAGAGGAAAAACTCATCTTTGGATGACATCGAGCGACGGGGGTTGCGCTCAAGACCTTCTGGACAGGTCTAACGAGCAATATTACGACCGCTTTTCGGCCTGCGACCCGATCAACTGACCTGCGCTCATTGACTTACCGGTGGCTCCAACGTAAGATTCTGCGCCAATGATTGGCAGACTCTCTCGCAGTAGCTCACCATCGAAAAGCCCAGTGGAGAGCGGAATGGATGTCGTTTCCAGGGCCGGCGGACGCGCCCTGGCTGCTTCCATACGTCAGTCGGATTCTTTGTCACTGTGAAAGGAGTGCGGCATGGATCGCTCTCTAACCAATTTCGAGATTCAGATGCTGAAGCCGATCTTTAAGAATACCCTTCGATATGGCTCGATTGTTTGCACAACCAATGACGCCAATATCGGGGGAGCTGGAAATTCGATCACTCCCGCTGGAGTCCCACATTTTTCAACGCTCGTCTACTGCGCAGATTTCTCGAATACAACCGCGGACAATCAATATGTTTTTGTTCACGAAATGGTGCACGTTTGGCAGTGGGGACACGGCATTTACCCGGTGAATTCCGCTGTGGGCTTATTTCTACAAAGCGTGGCGGACTATCAAAAAGCTTATCCTTATGATCTGACTCCTGGGAAAAACCTCAGCGATTTCAATATAGAGCAGCAGGCGTCCATCGTAGCCGATTACTGGGCGTTGCTGACACAGAAAATGGCTCCGCAGGATAACAAGAATCCGAAAGCTACTTTGGGCGATTACAGTGTTGTGATTGATCAATTGCAGAAATCCGGCCCATCAGTGAGGAAGGTTGATCAAATTCCGCTGTAACCGTATGTCGCTGCGCGGTTCGGAATTTCATCTTGCATGGTGGCATTGAATCTTGTCATCGGCGAGAAAAGCTAGTCTCAACAGCCCGGTGTTGGGGTGCATGTCAACGCGGACAGGAACTGGTCTGATAACTCAGTTACTGGATTTAGGGCTCTTGCCTCAGGGGTGAAGCCCGCGTCCTTTATGGCTTCTTACGGCGCGGCTGAAAGCCGCGCCCTTTCAAAACAATTTATGAGACACGTTCCAGTCGCAGACGCGGGACACCACGTCGTCTCCACTTCGTAACCTCGAACCCGCGCCTGCGCTACTGGAGATCCCACTGGATCGTGGTGCCGAGTACTGTGAATACGGGGCCGAAGGTGAGTTGGCCCGCGCATCCACCCGGCTGGCCGCACAGCGTCCATTGCCCAGTCAGTTGTACTCCGGCCTGGGAGAATATGTTCCACCTGTCCTCGATGATGTCGAGCGAGATTTGTCCTCCAACTTGCACGCCACCCGCGAAACTCGTGGGCGCGAGATTCGTCAGCGCCACGACCTGGCCAAACAAGGCGGTGTGAAATCGCCCGTTCGAATAAGGGTCCGCGTAGGTGACGCTGCCCTGAAGTTGGAGAGTATAGCGCGGATCGGTAGGTGAATTCTGGCTGTTAAAACTAGGCTGAAAGGCGCCTCCGAACTCCCAATGCGGCCCTTCCGAAGCGGTCCGATAGACGATTCCGAAGCTGACTTGTCCGGTAAGGACGGAAGCAGAAGGACCGGCCGTAGAGAAAAATGGCGGGGGCGTGAGTCCTGCTGCCGGCTGCGCCTGAAACAGCCAATGCTTGTTTGCAGGAGGCGGAGTCGTCACAACCGGCGTCACCGACGGACGAGGTGGCGATGCAGGCTTTGGAGCAACAGGGCTTGGGTTTGGGTTAGGGTTACGAGTGATCGATCCTTCGATCACCAAGACGCGCATCGCCAAGGCCTTACGAGTTTCGTCTCCAACCTTCCCGTCTTTTAACTTCAATTTGAAATCGCTCTGGAATTGTATAACTGCAGCCTTGGTGCGTTTGCCGAATATGCCGGTCTTCGTCTCCAGCGGCAAGATATTCTTGCCGTCCATAATAATTACCTGGTTTGCGAGTGCGGCATTCAGATTCCTTTGCAGCCGGCGAACTTCTTCGCCACGACTTCCCTCAATCAAAAGTTGTGCCATTTGAAACCTCCTCACGTTCCGTCAAGAACGGCCAATATTGTATCGATGTTCCGTCTCTTTGCAAGTTGCCCGGATAAACCCAACTCAAGCGCTAGACTTCAATCCCCGGTTCCCAAATGGTTGTCGATTCCGCTCATGACACCTGAGTGTGTGTCGTCAGAGTTATCCCCACCTACTCTTCGTTGTACAATTTGACGCCATATTGATCCGGAATATGTGCCCCGATCAAGGCATTCCAAATGCACACGTCCATACTTGCCGCGTTTGTTCTGGTCTCTCGCACAGTAGTTTCGATGTGCTGCGCCGGCATCCTGATTTTGCTGGTTGCGTTCTGGGCTGCGAAAACTGATGTGGCGCATGCGCGCGGTCTGGACAAGATCGTGGCGTTGAGCAATTTGTGTTTCGCCATCCCCCTGGCGGTTTTCGGCGCACTGCATCTCTCGGGAGTTGAATTCGTCGCGCCCCTGGTGCCGTCGTATATGCCGTGGCGCCTGTTCTGGGCGTATTTCGTGGGCTTCGCATTGCTGGCCGCGTCCTTGAGCATCGCCACAAAAATTCAGGTGCGCTGGTCCGGCCTGCTGTTCGGGATCATGATGCTTCTTTTTGTGGCTACGCTGGACACCAAAGGCGCTGTCGCCCACCCCAGAGACAGGTTTGTATGGACGTATGTCCTCCGCGAAATGTCGTTCGCGGGCGGAGGCTGGATTCTTGCGGGGCACGCCCTGCGCGAGCAAGGCCGCGGCCAAGGTCAAAGCGCGTTGATAACCGTGGGCCGCGTGATTATTGCAATCGCCGCCATTTTTTATGGTATTGAGCATTTTCTGCACCCAGCGGGCGTACCTGGAGTTCCGTTGGAAAAAATGATGCCTCCGTGGATTCCAGTGCGGCCGCTCGTTGGCTATCTCACGGGCACGATTCTTCTCATTGCCGGGGTAAGCATTCTGCTGGCGAAGAAGACGCGGATGGCGGCAACGTATCTCGGCAGCTGGATTCTGCTGCTTGTCCTGTTCATTTATGGGCCAATTCTGATTGTGTCGCTGGCCGACCCGAGCACCGAGGTCAAGATTGATGGGATCAACTACTTCGCCGATACCCTGCTGTTTGGCGGAGCGATCCTCGCGCTCGCCAGCGCGTCGCCACGCACCGATTGAAAGACAGCCGGCCATGCTGTTACACAAAGCTGGACCACGGCGGTTCTGAAGCTGGCGCCTGGTCGCGCGCGCGTGTTCTCTGGGAGTGGTCATGATCATCATCGTGCTTGGCGTGAGATCGCTATTTCACTAATGGATTCGGCGGAGCCAGGGGTTCTCAGTGTGATCGGGTTCACAACAGTTTGGGTCCGAAACAATGGGACAGGCATTTACGTCCTGTCCCTTCGAATAGCTAACAGATGATGCGCATGGATTAGGGATTGATCCAGATGCTGTTCGCGGCGCTGTTGTTCGTAAAATCGCGGTCGGGAGTGGTGAGCCGGATGCCGGCAGTGGCTTGCGTCCATCCGGAAACGGTGGGCAGCAAAGTAATGGTCACCGTCTTGCTGGTGCCGGGCGACATTTGGCCAAGTTTGCAGGTCACCAGTGCGCCATGGGTGCAACCTTTGGTTGCCGAAACGAACGTCGTTAGTTTTGGCGGCACCAGGATCGCGAAGACGTTGCGAGCATCGTCATCCTGGATGTTCGTCACTGTAACGTTGTAAACCAGAGGCTCGCCGACCTTTCCAGGATTTGTGGAGTTCATGGTCACAGCCATCTCGGTCAATCCGACTTCGGTAATGGTGCTGGTGACGAACGCGCTGGTGGAACTGGCATTGGCAGCGCTGGCGGTCGCGGTGACGTCCTGCGGCGCGGTATCGACCGGGTGCACAGCAACAGTCACGCTCTTGGCAGGATCGCTTGCGGCGATGTCTCCCAGCGAGCAGACCACCGTCAGATGCGGCGAGCCGGGAGTGAAGAGGCAACCGCCGCTCAGGGTCGGCGAAATGGGTAGTTCACTCGAAGGCATGGTGTAGGTCACGATCACATTGCTGGCGGTGCCACCGCTGCTGCTGACAGAAGCAGTGTAGCTTGGCTCGCCATTCGGATCTGTACCGGGCGTGAGTCCGATAGAGAGAGTCACTTGAGCAAAGGCGCTAGCCGACAATAAAGCGAGACCGAGAACAAAAACAGCAAAACGACCGAAGTGGCGTGCAACTGTGTGAGACATGTATTCCTCCTGCATCATATGGTGCGCGGGGGCGCGAAAACGTTTCGGCAGGAGGCCGAAAAAACCATTTGTGCATTGAACGAGGACTTGTCGCCAATCCCTCCTGTTCTGGTAGGCGCGCTCACCTGAGCATCTGGGAGGTCAAATAGCCCGTGCCGCGATAGGAAACTTGACCGGTCACGCGATTGCACGTTCTAAGTGCAATCGTCCTGATTACACTGAAACCTACCGATGATGCTGACGCGAGTGCCTGGCGACAGTTGGCCGGTGATCGTTTTATGCGTAAATTGGTGGGCATGCACTCGCTTCATGCCGTGCTGAATGCGTTGGTTTTCTCATGCTGTCTCGGACTCGCCGCCCAAGAAACAATTTCTGAGATATGTCACATACCTCAGGACCACTTTTACAATCAACCGATGCCGGAGCAGTTCAAAATCCCCGACGCCCCAAAAACGGCGAGGCAGGTTAATTGCTTTGCGTCTTTCAAGAAGGACTCTACGATGCTCGATGTTGTACGGAAGTGCGGAATGCCGGACCAACACACTGGGAGCGGCATTTACATTTTTGTCTACTACATGAGTGACTGTTCTACGGTGACGGTCGGTACACCTGATTTGAAGCGTATAGGGATTAGGCACGTAAAACACGGAAAGAGCACCGTTCTGCTTGGCAACTGGTGAAAAATCTCTATAGCACTCAAAACCCGTCGCATTCGCTCATCAAGCGCCTGCCAACAACCGTTGGCTTCCGGTTTGTGGTGAGTTATTTCAAAGCTTGGATGCACTCCCCTCCAAACGAACCGCGGCGAACCGAAAACCTTGACCCGCGCGTCTTTTAACGCTTGGGTTCCAAAGCAACGCACGATAAAATGATATCGACGGATCTCTCCCAGCCTCCCCGACCGACCTCATGAAGCTGGCGCCCGCACTCCTGTTAAGCGTGTTGTTGAGCGGAGGTGTGTTCGCGCAAGATGCCACTAAATCGCGCGCGACCATTGAAGGCATCGTCACCCGCGATCCCGATAGCCAGCCCGTGAAGAAGGCTCTGATCGAGTTGATCGCTGACAATCAGGCCCAAGGCGGGAACTACACCACGCTCACCGGTCCCGACGGCGCATTCCGCATCGAGAACATCACGCCGGGTCGCTATCACCTGTTCGCCGAACGCAGCGGATTTCTCGATACCGATAAACAGCGCGGCCGCACCGATGGCAGCATTCTCACACTGACCGCTGGCCAGGCACTAAACGATTTGCACCTGCGCCTGCAAGCAGCCGCCGTCATCCACGGCCGCGTGACCGACGAAGACGGCGATCCGCTGCCCAACGCCGAGGTCACTGCGCTGCATCAGACTTTCATCGCGGGACACAACCATTGGGAGCAGGCTGGAGCTGAGCGCACCAACGATCTTGGCGAATACCGGATCGCAAATTTGCCCGCGGGGAATGTTTATATTTCCGTTAGTCCGCCGCCCGATTTCAAGAGCTTGATCGAAAACGCTGGACCAACGGCTGACGCGCGAAACGCTAAAGCAGATCCGTCCCCGTCGACGACGTATCAAACGACGTATTATCCCGGCACTGCAGATCGCAGCCAGGCCACGCCGATTCCGCTCCATCCCGGCGACGAATTCCCCGCGAATTTCACGCTGACTCCGAGTCCGAGTTTGAGCATTCGTGGCTCGGTGGTGAATGTGCCGCCGCGGGCGTCCGCGACGATCATGCTCCAGTCGCGTGATTTTGGCCTGGTGCTGAACGGTGCCGAAATGCACAAGGACGGCAGCTTCGTCATCCATGATGTATCGCCCGGCAGTTACACGATCCTGGCCTCGATTGAAGGATCGCCGGTGCCAATGAGCGCCCGCCAATCACTCCAGGTCGGATCCACGAATGTCGAGGGCCTTCGCCTGTCACCGCAACCCGGAACCACCATGCAAGGACGCATGCGTATCGAAGCGCGAGATGCGACCGGCCACTTCGATCCGGAGCGAGTCTTTCTGGCTTTGCAATCGGTCGACAGTGAGCAGGATGAAGGCATGCTTGCCGGCCGCGAGAGCTTCTCCAACCTGGCGCACGTGGCTCGAGACGGAAGTTTCCAATGGACGGACGTTCCAGCCGGCTCCTATTACGTGCAGGTGATGGGCGACACAAAGGCCAATGAAGGCTGGTTCGTGAAATCGGCGGCGGCTGGCGGCCGCGACATCAATGAGTCCGGAATCACCGTCGATGGCGGCACGGTCTCACTGGACCTGGTCATCAGCGCAAATGGAGGAGTGGTCGAAGGAGTCGTAGTCGATCTTAAAGGCGAGCCGGTCTCGAATGCTGTGGTCGTCGCCGTCCCGGAAGCCCGGATGCGCTCACGCATCGATCATTATCGTAAGACCGTGGCCGATCAGACTGGCAGATTCCGCCTGCGCGGACTCCGTCCGGGAGACTACACGATCTTCGCCTGGGAGAACGTGGAGGGTGAAGCGTTCTATAGCCCCGATTTTTTGAAAACGTATGAAGGCCGCGGAAGCGCGATGCACGTCTCCGATGCGGAGCGAAAGAGTCTTCAGTTGCAGGCCATTCCGGAATCTGCCGAAAGCCAGTAGTGAGCGTTACCGCTCACGCCTCTCTGCCCCCCCTTCCCTACATTAAACCATTTAGTATCAATATGTTACCTTTGCATCTCCACCCCGGAAGCGCTCATCAAACTAAGTATAAAGGACAGTAGGGAGGTGGGGTATGAGATTGGGCAAATATGGCCCGGTAATCGGAAGCTGCTTTCTGGCGGCGCTTCTAAGCCTGCCGATGTGGGGTTCAACCAGCGATAACCGACACACCGCAATGCCAGGTACCCTGAACTATGTGGAAGGCCATGCGTCGATCGGAGACCAGACGCTCGATTCGCACTCGGTGGGAAATACCGACCTGCAGAACGGGCAGGTTCTGGAGACGGGCAATGGCAAGGCTGAAATCTTGCTCGTGCCGGGAGTCTACTTGCGGTTGGGCAGCAATAGCTCAGTAACGATGATTTCGAACTCGCTGACGAATACGGAGATGGCGGTTCAACACGGCGAAGCCATGGTGGAAGTGGATGAGCTTTACCACGAGAACTACCTTCACATCAGCCAGCCCGGAGCCGACACGCGGCTGATGAAGACGGGCTTGTACGGCTTCGATGCGACTCACGGGGCGGTGCGCGTGTTTGACGGTACAGCCGTGGTTCGAGCCGACGACCACGACATCACGGTAAAGAAGAATCACGAATTCGCGCTGAACAGCCCGAAGCTTAAGGCGAGTGGTTTCGACAAAGATCGGGTGACGAAGAGCGACGATCTCTATCGGTGGAGCAGCTTACGTTCGGAATACCTGTCGGAGGCCAATGTCAATGCGGCCCAGATGTACTACGCCAACGGATGGTATGGACCGGGCTGGTGGGGTTCGGGTTGGTACTGGGATCCATGGTTTAGCGGCTTCACCTTCCTGCCGGGCGATGGATTCTTCTATAGCCCGTTCGGATGGAGCTTCTACTCACCGCTGATGGTGTGGAGAGCACCCTTAGTGATCGGTAGCGGCGTTCATCACTTTGATGGGAACCGTCCGGTTGCCATTGGACATGGATTCCATAGCCATTCCGTGACTGCATTCCACGGAGGCTCTGGAAGAATGGGAGGCTTCCACGGCGGAGCTCCGGCCCGTGCCGGCGGATTCAGCGGTGGATTCCACGGTGGCGGTTCTGTTCACCGGTAAAATGCCGGCAGTTAAGGCTAGATTGGGCACGCCCAGTCTGCCGAAAAAGCCTGGGTGTCAATTGATCTGAAAGGGCGCGGCTTCCAGCCGCGCCACCACCTCGTACAGAAAGTCCAAACAAGGACACGGAAAGTATTTCGGAGACCCACTATGGTGCGGAGTTGGTACAGGACGACCGCAACGATGCGGCGGCACAGCAAGTTGTCTTGTTCGATTTAAGTGAAGACGCACACTGTGCGCAGACTTAGCGCCTTCTCGCCGTCGTTGAGAAAACACCAGCCCGAACTCATCTCACGACCGGTGAATCCTTATCTGCGGGTTTGGACTCGTCGGCATGGATTTTACCGTCTTCTTCCGCGTAGAACGAACGGTGTGCGGCGTCTAAGACCTTCGGCATCATCGTCAGCACATAGCTGTCTTTCTTTCCTTTAAAGCCCACTGTGTAGTCGCCGCGATTGGGATTCACCATGCGCTTGGTAAAGCTTCCGGAGTGGACGAGTTCAGTAAGCGCCGTGGCGTAGTGTCCGTACTGCTTATTGAACAGCTTCTGCGCGCGGACCACTCCTCGCATGTAGGCCAGCGCTACGAATTCGGAATCGGATTTCGCGGGATCACCCTTGTATTTCGGAGTATAAGCAGACTCGGGCGCGGTCAGCGGCGGCGCTGGTTCGGTTTGTTGCGCGAAGGCTGAGGCGGCAAATGTGAGTATGAAAGCAGAGAAAATCATAGCAGGACGGTTCATTCTGGCTCCGTTGGGCGGTTTTCAACTATTCCAACACGGCGTCTCAGAGACGCCGAGAAAAATCGTGAAAAGGTGGTTCTTCGCTGTCTTCGAGCCTCCAAAGCAGAATTTGAGCTCGTAAATTCATGTTACTCCCGTAATTTCCCTTCGGTCACCTTCTCTTTGCTTCGCGACGAATTATTACTATGCTGGGTATAAGAATTTAGGCCCACAGGGAAAACTATGAAAGCAGCAGTCGCCAAGAAACCAGTCATCCGAATCGCGGTGGTGGAAAGCGATCCATTACGCTTTGTCGGGTTCCGCGCATTGTTCGACTCAGAACCGGAGTTCGAACTTGTCTCCGCGGGCTTGCCCGAGATCAGCTTGCTGCAAGGCATCGACCTCATCCTGCTCGGAAACCGTTCCGGGCAAAACCTGTTCGACGTGATGGCCAGCCTGAAGGCTACGCGCCCGGATCTCAAGATCATCGTGACCGGATCGGGGATTGATGAGGAAACCATTCTGAAGGCGATTGCGTCGGGAGCCAAGGGCTACGTAGACGAGGCTGCTCCCCCGTCGGAGTTCGCGCAGGCCATCCGCATTGTGCATCAAGGGTCCGTTTGGGCTCCGCGCCGGGTGCTGTCGATGTTCATCGAGCGCGTGTCGTCGGCGCCTGGACGAATCTTCCCCGCGGGACGAGTCACGTTCACCGATCGCGAGAAAGAAGTTCTCGAGATGCTGGTGGCGGGACGCTCCAACAAAGAGATTGGCGGACAACTCGGGATTGAAGAGCGCACGGTGAAGGCCCACGTCGCCAAGTTGATGCGCAAGGTGGGTGTGCAGAACCGCATCGCATTGTCGGTGCACGCGATTACGCATTCTCTGGTTACAACGAAATAAACACAGAGAGTAGTGGGCGATGAGCAGTGAGCCGTGAGCGTTCAAACCAGTTCGCTCATTGGTCATTGCTCATTGCTGGTTTTGACGGGAAGCTTCCGTAATCTGTAGGGCACTTACCTTCGTAATCTTGCCGCTAGCCGGTACTTGCCGCATACTCGCTTCACCTACCACAGAACCTGGGAGACGGGGTTGAGAGTGGCGATTAGGGTCACTGCTTTCAGCCCCGCATTTTTTGCCCACCTCAGACGTGATTCCTAAGAGTCCTCTCCGCTGACCCGTCGTGCAACTTCGGCATCATCATTTACAATCCAAGAATTAGATCCCAGTCATTCGTGGTGAGGTATATGAAAAGACTATTGATGTTGGCGATTCTGGTGTCACTTTGTTCGTTGGCGTTCGGTGCGGATGAGCCTAAAGAGTCTAAGGCAACAGATCGTGTGCAGGCGGCAGCAGATGTTCTGAACGAAATTCAGTCGGCGCCGGACTCCGGCATCCCGGAAGAGATCCTCGGACGTTCCGAGTGCGTGGCAGTGGTGCCATCGATGCTGAAGGGTGGCTTCATTGTGGGCGCAAAGTACGGTCGCGGGGTTGCCAGCTGCCGGACGGCCAAGGGATGGAGCACTCCGGCATTCTTCACGGTCACGGGCGGGAGCTTCGGATTTCAGATCGGCGGTCAGGCCGTCGACTTGGTGATGCTGATCATGAACAACGACGGCATGCAGCATCTGTTGTCGAGCCAGTTCGCCCTGGGAGCCGATGCTTCCGTGGCGGCGGGCCCAGTAGGCCGGCACGCGGAAGGCGATACCGACTGGAAGATGCGCGCGCAGGTGTTGACTTACTCGCGCGCTCGCGGCGTGTTTGCCGGAGCGACCTTGAATGGCGCCGTGATGAAGCAGGACAAGGACAGCACCCGCGAATTCTACGGGCACATGGTCACGTTCAAAGCGGCGTTGACGGGTGCGGTCGAGCCACCAGCGCCAGCAAATCCGTTCTTGAGCACGCTGGCGAAGTGGGCGCAGCAGGCGGCGAAGTAAAACCGCACTCGGCACTCAGCCTGGAATCTTTGTCACCGAAGTCTGGACGGACCGGAGGCTGCTGACATCTCAGGCCTCATCATGAATTCTCCAATCGTTGCGTCGGCGCTGGCTGGATCTGTGCTTGGTCAGATCGGCTCCGATTTTGTGATCGCAGAGTGGAAAGACGCAGGCGGACCGCCTGGTCCGCCGCGGTGGATTGCGCCCTTGCATCTTCATCGGAATGACGATGAGGCGTGGTACGTGCTGGAAGGGACGCTGTGCGTCCGTCGCGGGGAAGACGTCGTAGAGGCGAAGGCCGGGTCTGCGGTGTTCGTGCCCCGCGGGACTCCACATACTTACTGGAATCCCGGGCCGGGTTTAGTGCGCTACCTGCTGGTAATGACCTCGAATGTGTATGCCTTGATCCAGGAGATTCATGCGATGACGGATCGGTCCCCGGCGGCGCTGTCGGCGGTGTTCGCGCGACATGGTTCGGAATTGCTGGGGTGAGCCGCGCCCGCATTGCGATGTCATCCTGAACGGCGGCAAAGCCGCCGTGAAGGACCGTACGTCAACCGAAAGCTTCGATGTAGTAAACCGGAATGCCAAAGTTGCATAGACCGAATGCTGAAGGCTCTGCGTGATAAAGTGAGCCTTCCCTGATGCGGCGGAAACTGGAATACGCGGCAGCCTGGCCGTTTCTGAAAATCATGGGCGCACTGCCGCGACCGCTGGCGCGCGCATTCGCCATTGGGATAGCGCAGCTTGTCTATATGCTGCATTTCCGGCTGCGACAGGTGGGAATGCGCAACCTGGAGATGGTCTTCCCCGAGAAGAGCCGGGGTGAACGGCGCCGGATCTTGCGTGGAGTCTTCACGTCGCTCGGACGGCAGCTCGCCGAGTTGTGTCAGTTTCCCCGATACACTACGCAAAATGTAGACGACGTCGTGGTCTATGACGGGCTGGAGAACTACGAGCGTGCCTACGCGCGCGGCAAGGGTGTGTTGTTTCTCACCGCGCACTTCGGAGGCTGGGAACTCTCTGCCTTTGCACACTCGCTGCATGGACACTGGCTGCATGTGGTGATGCGTCCGATGGACAATCCGTATCTTGATCGGCTGCTGCAGAGTTACCGCACCATACACGGCAACAAGGTTGTTCCGAAAGATGATTTCGTGCGCGGGCTGCTGGCGGCGATGAGGGCAGGTGAGACCGTCGGAATATTGATGGATACGAATATGACTCCGCCGCAGGGCGTGTTCGTGGACTTCTTCGGCATTCCGGCGTGCACCGCGAGCGGCCTGGCGCGCATTGCTTTGCGCACGGACGCGGCAGTCGTTCCCGGCTTCACGATCTGGGACCAATCGCTCGGCAAATACCGCTTGCGGTTTGATCCCGCGATTGAACTGGTGCGGACCGGCAATCTGGAAGCCGACATCACCGCCAATACGCAGAAGTTCAACAACGTGATCGAGGGGTATGTGAGGAAATATCCAGATCAGTGGTTGTGGGTCCACCGCCGGTGGAAAACGCGGCCCGAGGGAGAGGCCCCGCTGTACTGAGCACCAGTCAATCTTTGTTCGCGACCAGCACTTAAAACCTACGGATTCAGAAGGAGCTTTCTGGAAAATAGTACACCGTGTTTGTTAGGTACCCTTCTGGATGGCTTCCCGCGGCTTATCCAGACAGCCGTTCCGGTAAAATCGAAAGCTCAATGGAAACTCTTATGGAAACTCCGACAACATTGGACCAAATTGCCGCGCTCGAGCGGCAGTATCTGCTGCAGACTTATAACCGCTATCCCGTGGTGCTGGCGCGCGGGAAGGGCGTGTTTCTTTGGGACATCGAGGGCAAGAAGTATCTCGATTTTGTTTCCGGCATCGGCGTGAATGCGCTAGGGCACGCACATCCGCGGATCGTGAAGGCGATTCGCGATCAGGCGGCTAAGCTGATCCACGTGTCGAATCTTTACTACCACGAATATCAGGGGCCGCTGGCGGAGAAGTTGTGCAAGCTCACGGGCAGCTCTTCCGGATTGTCCCGCGCGTTTTTCTCCAACAGTGGTACCGAGGCCATTGAGGGATCGATCAAACTGGCGCGGCTGGCGGGACATCGAGCAGGTGGGGAAGCGAAGTGCCGGCTGGTGGCGCTGGAAGGTTCGTATCACGGGCGAACGTTTGGCGCGCTCTCGCTCACGGGACAGGACAAGCACCGGAAGGGATTTGAACCGCTGCTGGGAGATGTGACGTTCGTGAAGCAGAACGATGTGGAGGGTTTACGGGCGGCGGTCAGCGACGACACCTGCGCGATCGTGTTGGAGCCGATTTTCGGGGAGGGCGGAATTTACGAGTGCTCAGTCGAGTTTCTGCGCGAGTGCAGGGCATTGGCGGATCAGCACCGCGCGGCGTTGATCTTCGACGAGATTCAATGCGGGCTGGGGCGAACGGGAACGATCTTTGCGTTCCAGAGCTTCGGAGTGACGCCGGACATTGTCGCGATTGCCAAGCCCATCGCGGCGGGAATTCCGTTGGGAACGTTTATCGCAAAGGAAGAATTTGCGACGGCGATTTCACCCGGGCAGCATGGGACTACGTTCGGTGGGGGTCCGCTGGCATGCAGGATTGCGCTGGAGTTTCTGTCGATTGTTGAGGAAGAGAAGCTGCTCGAGAACGTGAACAAAGTTGGCGCGTACTTGCAGGAGAAGCTGAAAGAGTTGGTGTCGAAGCGGAACGCTGCGATTGGCGTGCGGGGACGCGGATTCATCCAGGGGATTCAGTTGGAGATTCCGGCCCGTCCGATTGTGGATGCGGGATTGGCAGAAGGAGTGTTGTTCAACAGTACGCACGATACTGTCGTGCGGTTTCTGCCGCCATTTCTGCTGGAGGAGAAGCACGTGGACAAAGGAATTCGCGTGCTGAAGAAGTTGCTGGGAAAGAAGCGGAGTGCGGCGTAGGGTGAAGTCCCGCGGGTGCTAAAGCCTAGTCAGTCTTGGCGCTTGTGGCGCGGCTGAAGTGGTGCCTGAGAACCAGATTTTAAAAGTTGCAGAGTACACAACTCGCCGGTTTGAGCCGCGAAGCGGCGTAAGAATGCAGCCCACCGGCGTAAGCCGTGGGGTGGAAATGGGAATCGACTCAGCCCCAGAGGGGGCCAAAGAGCAGCTCTCACGCACACCGTGAGGCCGCGCCTTTCAAAGCAAAATCATTGGATCACGAACTTCAAGTTTACGGAATACGGAAGTGCGAAAGATGACAACCTGAAAAACTGGGGAGCCGAAGCTCCCCAAATGAAGCGACAGAGGCGTTGTTTCATTTAAATAGAAGGCATCGAAGGGGAAAGAGTTGTCCTTGACCCAGGAAGAATTTGAGAAGCCGAGTGCGGCGGCGAGTGAGGGTCGTCATGTTCCGACTCCAGGCGCGCCGGCTTTGGGAAAGGGCGTGGAAGAGTGCTGGATGGAACTGGATGGCTCGCGGATGCGCTATCTGCGCGCAGGTTCGGGGCCGCCACTCGTCCTGCTGCATGGGTTGCTGGGATACTCGTTCTCCTGGCGCTATACCCTGCCCGCACTGGCACCTTTGCGTACCTGTTATGCCCCCGACATGCTGGGGGCGGGTTTTTCGGAGCGTCCGAAGATCGATCATTCGATGCGGGAGACCGCTCTGCGGCTGCTGAAATTCGCCGAGCGCTTGAAACTTGATTCGTTCGATCTGCTGGGAACCTCGCGCGGTGGTGCGGTGGCGATGTCGGCTGCGGCAGAGTGCTTGAAACGAGGCAAGCCGCACATTCGAAGCCTGATCCTGGTTGCGCCGGTGAATCCTTATTCGGCGCACGGGCGCTGGCTGGCGCCGTTCGCCGGAACTGCCGTTGGCTCGGCAATTGTGCGCGCCGTGCTGGAACGGGTTCCGTCGCTTTACCCGTATTGGCATGGGCGCATGTTCGCCGATGCCGGGAAGATTCCATCCGACAGTCTGGAAGGGTACAAGGCTCCACTGGCAGAGCCGGGATTGTTTGAGCACGGGCTCAGCATTGTCCAGACCTGGAGCGCGGATTTGCGGGAACTGGAGACCTTGTTGCCGACGCTGAAGTCCATTCCGACGATGCTGATGTGGGGAACGGATGATCCGGCGGTCTACTGTTCATCGATGGAGCCGCTGGCGCGACACTTTCCTGGAGCGCAGAAGGTTGTGTTTCACGGAGTGGGGCATTTGCCATATGAGGAGTGTGCGGAGGAGTTTAACCGGGCGTTGATTCGTTTCCTGGAGAGATAGAGCCGTATTGTCTCGCGCCGGATGCAAGCAAATGAAAACGTTCGCCTTTTCGACAGAGAGGAAATCAAATCTCCACCTTGCCGCAAACTGCGCGACAACGGTGGGCGCCCTTGCGAATTTTAGGTGACGCGGCTCTACGATGACTCAATCCATTCTCGACTTTTTGCGCGGGGTCATCGTTCAGTATGGGTATTGGGCGGTAGGCGGGGCGTTGCTATTGGAGAATACCGGGATCCCCGTTCCGGGGGAAACAATTCTGTTGCTGGCCAGCTTTCTGGCTTATTCGGAACACGACCTGCAGTTGTCGGGGATCATTGTGGTGGGAACGATCTGCGCGACCCTGGGTGACAACATGGGATTCGCGCTGGGATATTACGGGGGACGCCGGCTGCTTGAGCGGTATCAATCGCTCTTTCGCATCGAGAAGCCGGCGGTTGCGCGGGGTGAGCGAATCTTCGCCCGTTACGGCTCACTGACGATATTCTTTGCGCGATTTGTGTTCGGGATGCGCATCATTGCCGGACCACTGGCGGGCGTTCTCCGCATGCCATGGAAGAGATTCCTGCTCTTCAATTTCATGGGAGCAGCTGTGTGGGTGAGCGTCATCGCGAGCGTCGGATATTTCTTCGGGCGGCACTGGGATCGCCTGGAACGCGAGATGAAGCGCTTTGATATCTTCGTCGCCGTCGTGGTGTTGCTTATTGCCGCCTTCCTCTGGTGGCGCAATCGTTGGGCAAAAAACCGCGCATCTTCCGAATAACCATTTGCACAGGCTGGGGCTTGCCTATGAGGCTATACTGGGCCAAGTCGCGGTCGGGGTCTCATCAAACTGGGGCGGGCATATCCGTGGCGTCGCAGGAAATTATCGGCTGCGTCCGAGCCGCAATCCGGACGAGGAGGAAGCTATGAAGAAGTTGGGGTTCATGACTCTGCTTATTACGGCGACACTTCTATTTACCTTCGCATTTTCCGCGGCGGCAGCCGGGCCGAAACCGCCGGCAGCGCCGGTGCCTGCGGTAGCCGCGGTGCCAGCAACCCCGGTTCCGGTGGCGACGCCAGAGAGGCATCCGCATATCGACGAAGCTTTGGAGCATATGCGTGCTGCCAAGAAGGAACTCGAGTCGGCGGAACACGATTTTGAGGGGCATCGAGTGAAATCGATCGAGCACCTCAACCAGGCGATGCACGAAGCGGAAGTATGCATGTCGATGAAGTAAAACGACCACACTTTGCTGCGGGTCAAAGGGCAGCGTCTCAAGACGCTGCCTTTTTCTCTGTCGCGTCCAAAGCGTTCCTCAGCGTGTAAATAGTGTGGGTGAGAATCGTATCGTCAATCCGCGCGGTGTGACGATCAGGAGACTTGCGCCCCGGAGGGGCGTCTGAGAATAGCCCGGCGCTTTCAGCGCCGGGTAAAGTGGAACCTTAAGCGCGTCGGCGGGACGCCTGAAAGCTCTCGCAATACTGAACCCCAAGTATCTGTTGGATCCGACGCAAGGGTCCCCCTCCTCGTCTTGGCGTCTCTTGCGAAGGCAAGGAGGGATTTTGATCGAGGTTTTGACTTTCTCGACCCGGTTCTACTTCGATCCGAAGGTGTGGCCGATCGAGGCTCCGATGCGGAAAACGTGATCGGAATGGAATTCGAAATTGTTGGGGATGAAATAGTAGTGGGCTTCGGGGCGCACGAAGAATGTCTTCCACACGTAATATCGCACTCCTACACCAGCATGCACCAGGAAATGCGTGTCGTTGACGTAGGTGCGGCAGCCGCTGGAGTATATGCAGTTGGTTTGCTGATAGAACAGCAGAGTCTCGCCGCCAACGCCAGCCATGAAGTCGGCGCGAATTTTTGGGGCCATCGGGCGGGCATATACCGCATTGACGTCGTACAAAGCCGGACGAAAATACTGGTAGCCGTTGTACAGGCCCTTCTTCGCCCGGAACGCACCCTCGATATTGAACCCCAGTCGCTTTTCCGTGAGATATTGCAGGCTGGCGCCGCCGTAAATCCCACCTTTTTCCGCCGGAGGAAGAAAGGCCTGTGAGGCGCTCAGGGGCTTGGTAGACCAGAGCGTGCTGCCACCGACGGCGAAATCAATTTGCTGGGCAGCGGAAAAGGGGATGAGGGCAGCGCAGACGGCGGCCAGGAAAGCAATTCTCAGTTGCCAGTTCTCAGTCCCCAGTAAAAATCGCACACGCGTTCTCAGGCCCCGGCTGCGCGCTTCGAAGAACCGGCCGGGGGTTTGGGCTTTTCTGAGAACTGGAAACTGAGAACTGAGAACTCGTCGCATCGGCCGGGGTCGTTTAGTCTGGACCAATCGTATATCCGATCGAGGCCCCAACCCGGAAGATGTTGTTGGAGGTGAAGTTGTCGGAGTTGTTCAGGATGTGAAAGACGCGGACTTCCGGACGCAGGAACATGTGTCCCCAAACGTAGTAGCGGATGCCGCCACCGATGTCGACCAGGAAGTGGTTCGAGCTGGTGTAGCAGGCGCCGAAATAGACGCAGTTGCTGGTCGGCTGGTAGCCGTAGAAGCGGGTGCTCTGCCATCCAATTCCGCCGAACAGATCAAGGCCAGCCTTCTTGCCAAGTCTAGGCTGGAATACACCATTGAAGGTGAACAGGAGCGGGCGATAGGGCTGACCTCCGGGTCCGCCGAAGGCTCCCTGGCTGGCCTTCCAGTTGATGTCGAAGGCCGCTCCCAGACGACGCTTGAAGATCACATCGGCTCCAAGATTCAGGTAGGTGCCGCCTTTTTCGGGGCAGATCGCACCGCCTTGCGAATTTGTGCCGCAGTTCGTGCCCGGGATCTGAGTGCTGGACGAAGCGGACGAGGAGAGCAGCGTTCCGCCGCCGATGTAGGCATCGCCCTGTTGGGCGGAGGCCAAGCTACAGAGAACTAAAAGTGCAATTAGCGTCGCGAGGAAGCCGAACTTTCTCAAGAGAAACCTCCTAATGGTCGGGCCTGACGGTTAGGATGCGGCCGCCAAAGCTTTTGGATGCAAGCGCCTAGGTGAGCTCACATCATAATTCGAACCGTGAACAACATTCAAATCCAAGCGTAAACGAACCACGAAAGTCCACAGGCTCAGCAGTCGAAACACAGAAGTGGGATAAACCCCTCGGTTCTAAGAAAGTTGCGTTGTGGGGACAGCCGCCTCGGCTGTCCGTCGAGCGCAGCGAGGCAGGTTCAAGGAGCGCACGAGGTCATCGGGTGCCGCCGCCGCGGAGCACGTGATCCATGGAGATTGGGCCGGCGCCGAAGAAGATCAAAACGAAGGCCAGTGTGGCTGCGGCGAGAGGAAATTCAAATCCGGGGCGATCCGGCGACCCCAAGAGCCCGTTGTGCAAGTGGACCTTCCAGATGGCGACGCAGAGGTTGATGCAGATGGCAACGGCCGCCGGGCGGGTAAAGAATCCCACAAGGATCAGCAGACCGCTGATCAGTTCGGTGAATGCCGAGACGTAGCCCAGCCACGAGGGAACGCCCATGCTTCCGACCATGTGTGCGAACTGATGCAGGCCGCCGAAGACTTTGTGATATCCGTGGACGCTCATGATGGTACCGAGAGTAAGGCGGGCGACCACGAGAGCCAGAGGTTGCAACCGATCGAGATAGCGCAATGTGTGCCTCCAGAATGTACGGAATAGATTAGCGCAGGATCCCTTGAGTGTCCCACTCTTCCACAGGGGACATAACCGTCTGAACCGTTCTCTACATTCTTGTCATTCCGAAACGGCGTTAAGCCGTTGAGGAATCTGCTGTCGCCTGCGGTGCCACGCTACCAGCCACCAGCAGATTCCTCCCTCCGTTCGGAATGACAACGCCCTGGGCTTCTTGTTATTCCTAAACGGCGTTAAAGCCGTTCAAATCCTTCCCCGGATGGCTCTCGTGACCAGGAACACGGATCTCCCGATTTCACATTTCAAGTTCCAATGGCACAGGAACAAGGAATGTAACAGCCTCCGAGCGGCAAACCTTCGATTGTCAAAAAACGATTGCGCCCCCGCACCGGTTTTGATAAGGTGGTTCGCCGCAGGACGCTGCTTCGGGCAATGCGGATGCCCGTTAGCGGTCGAGTTATGCTGGTCTTCTCTCTGGGCCCACAAAACCACGCGAAAACGGTGTGCGTGATCCCCCACGCGCCCACGGTAACTTCGACTGCGCAAATCTTGATTCGAGGAGTGTGCGATGACGCTGAGTATTGAACCGGGTTCGAAATTCGGCCTGCAGCGCTGCATGATTCTTGCTTTGTTGGCGGCGGTTCCCACGTTGGCTTTTGCGCAGCACAAGAACAGTCCAGCTCCGCACGCCTCCGCACCAGCACCCCATGCGAGCGCTCCGCCGCACAACTCAGCGCCGCCGCGTCCTGCGGCACCGCAGCACTCGAATATGCCGAGTCACAACGGCATGGGTTCGCCGTCTCACACGGCAGGGCCGGGATCGATGGGTACTCATGGCAACAGCAACATGGGGAACACCCACGCCGGCACGAAGACGAACGTACACAACAGCAACATGGGGAACACCCACGCCGGCGCGAACTCCAATGTACATAACGGCAATATGGCCAACACCCATGGTGGAGTGAACAATGCCGCTCACCCGGGAGCTTCGAATACCCACAATGCCGGAAACATGGCCGGGCACAACGCAGGGAACTTAGCGGGCCACAACGCGAACAATGCGGCCGTGCATGCGGGCAATGTCGGACATAACGGGCCAGGGGGACACCTGGCAGGGAACCGTACGCCCCCGGGCCATCAGGTATCGCTAAAGGGCGGTGGCATGGCACACATCCGGCCCAATGGACAGATTCGCTCGATCAACCGCAACGGAATGCAGATCCAGCACGGATTGCACGGCGGCCGAACCGTGGTTAGCACGCATAACGGAGCCCGCGTGGTCACCACCGGACACGGTGGTGGATATGTGCAGCGGAACTATGTGGTGCGGAATGGGAACACTTACGTGTCGCGCACCTACGTTGTACACAATGTGAGCTACACCAGCGTGTACCGGTCGTACTCGTACGGCGGCTACTGCTGCTACTACGGATACGCGCCGGCGTACTACTACCACCCGGTCTATTACGGCTGGGCTTACAATCCGTGGCCGGCTCCGGTGTACTACGGCTGGGGATGGCAGGCTGAACCCTGGTACGGATATTACGGGCCGTATTACTACCAGCCTTACCCGGTGTATCCGTCGGCCGCGTTCTGGTTGACCGATTTTCTGGTTGCGGCCAGCTTGCGCGCGTCCTATGAGGCCTCGCTGGAAGTTGGCTCGCTGGACCCGCTTGGTCCGGATTTCCCGCTGGTGGCTGGGCTGGGGACGATTCCGCTTGCTCCCGACGCTTCCAAGAATGTGGTTTTGACGAAGGAAGTCAAAGATCAGCTGGCCGAGGAAGTGAAGGCGCAGTTGGCGGCCGACCAGGCTGACGCCGGCAAGAGTGGGAAGACGTCGGGCGGAAATTCCGGCGGTCAGGCATCGAGCGGCGGTTCGTTGCCGGCTCTCGATCCGAAACGGCGAGTCTTCGTCGTGCACAACGAACTGTCGGTGGTCGCGGATGGCGACGAATGCTCGTTGACCGACGGCGACGTGATCCGCCGAATCTCGGACACCCCGGATGATGACAAGAACGTCGACGTGAAAGTGCTGGCCAGCAAGAAGAACAATTGCGCAGTCGGGAAACAAGTGTCCGTGTCGCTCGATGACCTGCAGGAAATGCACAATCATTTCCGTGAGCAGATCAGTGGAGGCATGGATGAGCTTTCGAAGAAGCAGGGAACCGGCGGGCTGCCTAAGGCTCCGGATACCGGCAAGCAGGACGGAGAAGTGCCTGCTCCGGCCGCGGATTCCAGCGCCGCCAAGACTCTGAAAGAGCAGCAGGCTGCCGCGGATAAGACCGAAGCAGAGGTCAAGCAGGAGGCGGCCTCGTCAGGCGGCGGATCGCAATAAGCGCGTCGGGATCGAGAGGGCGGATGAAACGGAAGGCGCTCCCGGTCTCACTATGTACGGGAAGGAGATCGGGCCAGGTGTGCAAAAGGAGAATCCGAATCATGTGGCAGAAGGTTGAGAAAACGATTCCAGCGGTCGCGATTTTGTCCGTGATGGCATTGGCGCAGACCCAGGCGGCGGCCCAAAGCGGCGCTCCCACTCTGCAAGAGCAACTCGCGGCGCAGTACAAACTGGTGAAGATGGGATCGGATACCAGCGGATATTCGGTGGTGGACGAAGGAACGCTGCTGGCCCTGCAGAAGGGCGGAGTCATGGGAGTGCCGTACTCCGACAAGACTTCGCTTACCAATAAGTATGAAAACGGAACTGTGCACAGCCCGAACGCCGCTGTGACCGAGGCCAAGAAACGGCTGCTGGGGCACTTCTCGCAGACTCAGTCGGAAGGCCAGACGACTCACTTGCTCAAGAAGGGAGACAAGGTATATCCCACCAAGATTGACGTGAAACTGGACAAGGACTTGGTCGTGATGGGGATCGTTGCCTGCGATACCTGCAACAATACCGATCCGCCGATCTGGGCCAAGGCAAATGTGGAGTTCCAATTTCCCAAGGGATCTCTCGCCAAGGCCAGCGCCGGCGATGTAGAGGACACGATCGGGCAATTGCTGGCCATCAGCGACGACTCGCAACAACAGGGGCAGGGCGGCGATCAACAGGGCGGTGATCAACAAAGCGGGCAACAACAGCAGGGGCAACAACAGGGCGGCGGGGGACAACAACAGCAAGCCGAGGAACCCCAGACGATCCAAATGGGGATGACCGCGGATCAGGTTCAGGCCGCGATGGGCAAGCCGACGAAGATGGTGAATCTCGGCCCGAAACAGATTTATGTTTACAAAGATTTGAAGGTGACATTTTTAAATGGCAAGGTCGTGGACGTGCAGTAATTCGGGATATTGTGTCGAAGGTGCTTCCCTCAGGGACTAAAATGTGTGCGTAGGACCTGATTTTGCACACGATAACCGGAATGCCGGTGAGCGGATCTTCGGCCTGGCAATGGAATAGGGCGGCAATTTTTAGCCGCGAAGCGGCGCCAGAATGCAGCCCACGGCGTAAGCCGTGGGACAAATGGAACGCGAGCAAGCCCCGAGGGGGCGAAAGAGCAGTTCTCACACACACTAAAATCCCATCTTTTCTGGCTTTCCACGGCGCGGCTGAAGCCGCGCCCCTTCAAGACCAGTGGCGGCGGGGCTCAGAATCACGCCCTTGCAAGACATCTTATGAGCCAGGTTGTAATCAGGAGGGCTCCATGCACCATGTATGTTGCGCCGGAATCATTGCAGTCTCGATGATCGTGTCCGCGGGCCCTGCTCCGGGCCAGACGGTTTCTCTGCAAGAGCAGTTAAGCGCGCAATATCAGCTCGCCAAGGTTAAAGCAGATTCTAGCGGGTACGGCGTGGTTGACCCTGGCACGCTGCTGACGATTCAGAAGAACGGAGTGCTCGCCGTTCCCTGGAAATCGTTGACGCTTTGTGCGGCGAAGTATCAGGACAATTCGTTTCATCCCTCGGTTGGATTCTGTGCCGGCATGCTCAAGGATCTTTCCCGCTACTTTCAATCCGGCGAGAAAGTTTATCCCACGAAAATCGACGTCAACCTGAACAAGGCCAAGGTTTCATTCACTGTAGTCGCTTGCGACTCATGCAGTGGAACGAATCCCCCAACCTCGATGAAAGGCGAGGTAGTCTTTCAATTTGCGAAAGGCTATCTGGAGAAAGCTGGTGTGGGAGACGTGGAGGACGCAATCGGGAAAGTCTTTCTCATTGCCGATGACAGTCAGCCAAACGACAATCAGAATCAGGGGAACGGGTCGGGACAGCAAGCGCCGCAGCAACAGGAAACCCAACCGCAGCAACAATCTGAGCCTGCGACCGTGCAACTGGGAATGACGACCGACCAGGTGCAGTCGATCCTGGGCAAACCGCAGAAGATTTTTAACGTCGGCCCGAAACAAATCTATGTGTACCCCGACGTGAAAGTAACCTTCCAAAATGGCAAAGTTGCCGATGTGCAGTAGATGTGCAGTAACTGAATTTCCGGCAGCTGGGTCCGCAGCAAAGACTGCGGAAACAACAGCTTGGACCAGCGGCGTAGTACCTCCGTACCGTGCCTAGTACTTCAGTTACCGGTATGCGGATCGCCGCATACGATCCAAGCCCCGAATCCCAGTAATAGTATTCAATCAAGCCAATACCACAATATATAGATATTTGCTCCGGCACCTCGCTTTTCCTTTTCCAGAAAACAGGTAAAAAAGCCCGTAAAACACGGAGATTCGCTTGGAGCCGGGGTTTTTCAGGGCTGATATATGCTCGGGACACCAATAGCCCTCTGAGCCGATAGACAGGGTGAGGAAGTCTCCGGAAGCAATCCCGTGGGGCCGTGAGAGTGGACGGGAAGAAGAGCAACGGAGAGAGAGCAAAAGGAACTATGGCCGACTCGCGAGAAGTGATGAACATTCGCCAGGCGTCGCAATATCTGGGAGTGAGTCCGGACACGCTGTACAAGTACGTTGGCGAACAGAAAATTCCCGCGTTCAAGCTGGGGAACCGCTGGCGGTTCAAGAAATCGCGGCTGGATCAGTGGATGGAAGAGAAGTCGAGCGAGATGGAACCGCAGGCGAAACGCAAACCGAAAGCGGCGATGAAGGCTGCCGGACAGATTTAGTGAAACCGATGCGGGCGTGAATGCCCGCGTCACACATAAAGGGTGGACACATGTTTGGACTCGGATCGAAATCGATTGTTGGTCTGGACGTAGGGTCATCGAGCATCAAGGCAGTCGAGTTGAAGAAGAAGGGCGGGCAGATCGAAGTCGCGCATCTCGGTCTCGAGCCGCTTTCATCCGACATCGTGGTCGACTCGATGATCGTGGATTCGGGCACAGTGTCGAGCGCGATCTCGAAGCTGTTCCTCGACAACCAGATCAAGACCAAGGGCGTGGCCACCGCGGTGAGCGGACACTCCGTCATCGTAAAGAAAATTTCGCTGCCTTCGATGAGCGACCAGGAACTGGCGGAAACCATCGAGAAGGAAGCGGCCCAGCACATTCCCTTCGATCTGGCCGACGTGAGCCTCGACTACCAGATTCTGTCGGACGAAGTCGGCAGCCCGCAGATGGATGTTCTGCTGGTCGCCGTCAAGAAGGACAAGATTTTGAACTACACCAACGTGCTCTCGATGGCGGGCCGCACCCCGGCTATCGTCGACATCGACGCGCTGGCCCTGCAGAACTGCTACGAGTACAACTACCAGCCGGCGCCGGGCCAGGTGGTGGCCCTGCTGAATCTGGGCGCCAGCGTGATGAACATTAACATCGTGAAGGGTACGACTCCGTTGTTCCCGCGCGACGTCAGCGTGGGCGGACATCAATACACCGACTCGCTGCAGAAGGAACTTGACCTGAGCTTCGAAGATGCGGAAGCGCTGAAGCTGGGGCGCAAGGTGGGCACGGTGAGCGAGGACGCGAAGCAGCCGATCCTGCAGCAAGTCACCGAAATCATCGTGCTGGAAATTCAGAAGACGTTCGACTTCTTCCGCGCCAGCGCGGCAGGAGAGCACATCGAGAAGATCTACCTGGCGGGTGGTTCGTCGAAGGTGCCCGGGCTGGTGGAAGCCTTGCGGCAAGAGTTCTCGATGCCGGTGGAATTACTGAACCCGTTCCAGCGGGTGATGCCGCCAACCGAAGGTTTGGGAGCAGAACTGGTAGAGCAGAATCCCGGCCAGATGGCAGTTGCAGTGGGTTTGGCCCTGAGGAGCTTTGAATCCCTATGATCAAAATCAATCTTCTCGAAAACTCCAAAGGAAAGGGCAAGCGCGGCAGCAGTGGCCCGTCCATGCCCACGATGGAAATGGGCGATATGGGGTCGCCCAAGCTGAAGATCCTCGTGATTATGGTGATCGTCGGCTTGGGGAACCTTGTCTACTGGTACCGGCTGGACCATCTGTCGAAAGAAATCGACCAGAAGGTGAAAGTTGCCGAGCAGAGGAACCGCGAATTGGCCGATGTGAAGGCCCGATTCCTCGAGCGGCAGAATCAGGCCAGCATCTACCAGCGGCGCGTGGACGTGATCAAGCAGTTGCACGATGGGCAGACCGGCCCGGTCAACCTGATGGCGATGATGGGCGAAACCATCAACAACACCGAGGCTGTGTGGCTCAACAAGATGGACGATCAGGGCACGAGCGTAAGCCTGGAAGGCGTAGCGCTGTCGACCGACGCCGTTGCGAACCTGATCGCGAATCTGCAGAAGACGGGTTTCTTCAGGAACGTCGAGATCAAGGAAACCTATCAAGACGAGCAGGTTAAGGAAATGCAGGCGTTTCAGTTCACCCTGACCTGCGACAAAGCTGCAGGGGAAAACCAGCCTGGGAAGGGAAAGTCGTAGGGACAGACTATGGCGAACTTTAGCGAGCTGTCGGGCATCAAGCAGTGGGGACTGGTGATACTGGGCGGAGTGGCCGTTACGGCGGTTCTGTACTTCACGGTATTCAAGAGCCAGAACGATAAGAACGTGGCTGCGCAGCATGCCCTGGAAGAAAAGATCCGGGAGAACAATGAGCTGGAGTCGTACCGGCCCAAGCTGAAGCAGATCGAGCAGCAGCTGGCCGAACTCAAGCAGCAGCTCGAAATCGAGCAGCGCATTGTTCCCGACGAGAAGCAGATCGACGGGTTCATGACCATGATGGACGGCGAAGCGTTCAAGGCCGGCGTGGAAGTGCGGCGGTACACGGCGAAGGACTCGAAGCAGCAGCAGTACTACACCGAGGTTCCCTTCGAAATGGAGCTCGACGGGCCATATTACTCGGTGCTGAATTTCTTCGACCGCGTGAGCAAACTGGAGCGCATCGTGAACGTCGGCGGGCTCATGGTTGCGACCACGAAGAATCCGACCGCTGCAAAGGCCAAGCGGACCTATCAGTACGCACCGAACGAGAGCATCGTGGCCACGTTTACGGCGACCACGTATTTCAGTCGTGATTTGCAACCTCCTGCGGCAGGCGCTGGAGCAAAACCGGCAACGACAGCGGCGAAATAGGGAATATCCATGAAGACGGCGATGAAGCTGACAACTGGCACTCTGGCAATCGCACTCACGATGACGATGGGCGCGGCTTTCAGTACGAAAGCTGTGGCACAGAACTCCGACGCCATCGACAACGCGCGCAGCGTAGCAAAATCGCTGCAGCAAAAGCAGGCCAACGATACCGATGCGGCACTGAACGCGGCTGGAGTTCCGGCGACGGCCTCCAAGCCTGCGCCCGGTGCTCCCGCACCGACGGTGAAGCCGGCCGTGATTCCGGGGGAGCAGAAACCCATCGTGCTTGCGCCTCCGAAGCCAGCTTCGACGGCGGCAGCTCCAGCTCCGAAGCCCGTAGCTAAGGCTGCAGCTCCGAGGGCGGAAGCCGCCTCGAGCGCGAACAACCAGCTGCAGCACGTCAATGTGGTTCCGGGCAGCGACGATATACAGATCGAGATCAGCTCCACGCGAGCTGTAAGTCCGCGCGTGACCAAGCTGAGTTCTCCCGCGCGTTTATTGGTTGAGCTCCCGGAGACGGTGGTGGCCAGCGCCCAGAACAAGATTCCGGTGGGCAGCGGCGGCGTAAAGGGCGTGCGCATCGGCATGGACGGCAAGAATCCGCCCACTACCAGCGTTGTCGTGGACTTGGACAAGGCTCTGGCGTACGACGTCGCGCCTGGTCCCGCGGGCAAAGTGACTTTAATCCTGCATACGCAGGGAGGCACTCCGGTCGTAGCCAAGAGCGCTCCGGCCCCTTCGAAGGCCGCTCCGGCCAAAGCCGCCGTTGCCAGGGCTGCTTCTGAGATCAAAGCTCCGACGAAGGCTCCCGAAAAAGTTGCTGTTGCGAAGGCTGCGGCTCCGAAGTCTGAACCGAAGAAGGATGCAAAAGCGACCGCCCCGGCTAAAACTGTGACGGCAGCAGCACCCTCTGCGGCCACAGCGAAGCCTGAAGCAGCCAAGCCCAAGGTCGAAGACAAGAAATGGGCGATGAATGGGAAGCGCGATCCGTTCTTCAGTCCGGTAGTCCATCAAGAGGGATCTGGTTGCTCGACTGGCAAAAAGTGCCTGGAGATCAACGCCATCAATTTGCGTGGAGTCGTGAAGTCAGACAACGGATTCATTGCAGTCGTCACCAACAATATCGGCAAGGCGTACTTTCTGCGGGAGAACGACCCTGTGTTCAACGGCTACGTGGTGAAGATCACGGGAGACTCAGTTGTGTTCCAGGAAACTGTGCAGGACAAGCTGGGCAAGACATCGACGCATGAAGTGACAAAGAAAATCTTTACTCCGGCGGTTTAGTCCGAAATTCGAGATTAAGTTGCAGGAAGGAATTGCGGGCCAGGCCCGCAGGTGGGGAGAGGCGAAATGCGAAAGCAACCAGTAATCATCTTCGTATCGTTGCTGCTGATGGGAGTGGTGGCTGCGGCTGCCCAGACGCCCAGCCAGCTCGATCGAGTCAACGTAATCCGCGACGCGGACAATGTCCGGGTCGAGATGACAGCCAGCGGCGCACTCACGCCGAAGCTCAGCAAGATGGACTCACCCGCGCGTGTGGTGATCGATCTGCCGGAGACCGTGATGGCGACCGGCCAGAGCCACATCGCCGTCGACGTAGCCGGGATCAAGGGCGTGCGCATTGGCATGAATGGCCAGGCACATCCCACGACCCGCATCGTGGTCGACCTCGACAAGGCGCTGGCCTATGATCTGACGCCGGGTCCGGCGGGCAAGCTGGTGCTGACGCTGCACGGCAACGCCGCTGCGCAGCCCAAGACCGTGGCCGCCGAGTCGAGCGCTCCACTGACGCGCCCGATGTCGCCCTTCTCGCCGCGCGTGATGGATCTGCGCACGGCACCGAAGGCGATCGCGCCCGCGACGAAGCCTGCCGAGAAGAGCTCGGCAACGCCCTCTGACTTTGTGTTCGTCGAGCCTACCTACCAGGCCAAGGCCGAAGTAAAGACCGAAGTGAAGAACGACGCGGCGGATGTGCCCGTGGTTCGGGCGCAGGAAGCCGCGGCGCGCTTTTCGGACAAGACTGCCGCCGAGCTTCTGCCGGTGAGCATGCATGCCGCTCCGCAGGCGCAGAGCACGTCAGGGCCCGCTCAGAGTTCGACCGGAATCACCCCCGCGGTGAATCTGGCGGCTGAGCAGAAAGCTCAGATGAACCAGCAGGGAGTTGCCGCTGGCCCGCGCTATACCGGCGAGCCCATCTCGGTAAACCTGAAGGACGTCGACTTGAAAGACTTCTTCCGGCTGGTCCACGAAATCAGCGGCCTGAACGTGGTGCTTGATCCCAATGTGCATGGCACTTTGACGATCGTGCTCGACGACGTGCCGTGGGATCAGGCTCTGGACATCGTTCTCAAGAACAACGACCTCGCCCGCGAGCTCGAAGGCAACGTACTCCGGATCGCGACGGTCGACACTCTGAAAAAAGAAGCCGACGCACGCCGGGCCCAGATCGAGTCCGAAGCCCTGGCGGTGGAAAAGGTTTCTGTGACGCGGTTCCTGAGCTATGCCAAGGCGAAGGATGCCGTCACCACGGTGAAAAAGTTCCTCTCGCAGCGCGGTGACGTTGTGGCGGATGACCGCACTAATGCCGTGATCATCAACGACATTCCGAAAGTGATTCCGGTGATCGACCGCCTGTTGACACAGCTCGATCGTAAGACGCAGGAAGTGGAAATCGAAGCTCGCGTTGTGGCCGCGACCCGTGCTTTCGCGCGCGACATCGGCACCCAGTTCGGCTTTGGTTGGGGCAACGGGCACGGCGCGGTCGGCGGAAACTCAGGTGTCGGCACCACGAATACGAACGTGGGCGGGCTGACGCCGGGTTACATTACGAGTCCGGCGAACGGCGCGGGCACGGGAAATACGATCCCATTGTTCTCGAACCTGGGCGTTACGCAGCCTTCGAGCGGCTTGACGTTCCTCAACGCCAGCAATACCGTGCGACTGGACTTCCAGCTTTCGCTGGCGGAGTCGCGCGGCTTACTGAAAGTGCTCTCGCGCCCGCGCGTGGTCACGCAGAATAACATCCAGGCCCTGGTGAAGCAGGGCGTGCGGGTACCGATCGTGACGCAGGCGCAGTTGGGCGGTCCTCCGACCGTTACCTACGTTGACGCGTTCCTGCGCTTGACCGTGACTCCGCAGATCACTTCGGAGAACACCATCTTCCTGAACGTTGACGTGGAAAACACCACGCCGAACTTCGGTCAGGAAGTACAGGGCAACCCCGAACTGATTACGCAGCAGGCTACGACGCAGGTGCTGGTGACCGATGGCGGCACCGTTGTGATCGGCGGCGTCATTCAAACCCAGAACTCGATCGATATCTCGCAGGTTCCGCTGCTCGGCAATCTGCCGTTCCTCGGCAACCTGTTCAAGCACACCAAAGTCAACACCCAGAACCAGGAGCTGATTTTCTTCATCACTCCGCGCATCATTCAGACGTAGTGAGTATCTAGTTGCAATTAGAAGCCGCCGGCCTGGAGAAACTTCAGACCGGCGGTTTTGCGTTTAGAGCAAGGGATTAGGTGGTCAGGGGTCAGACGAACCTACCGCAGAGTAGCGATTTAACAGTTGCCGGATTCCACATAAATTTCACAGTTGCTGTGTTCCACATACATTGTCATCCCGACCGGAGCTTGCCGTTCCCGAAGGGAACGACAAGCGCAGTGGAGGGACCCTGTGTTTCCTCGCAGACCACACCACCAGTCAAACCGCTCCCCCCTACCCCCTGACCCCTACCCTCTGACCCCTGCTACACTCAGCGCAATGGACTTCCGCTTACGGCAGAAGAAACTTCGGGACCATCTTGCGACCACCCGGTTCGATGGGCTGCTGGTCAGCCATCTTCCTAACATTCGATATCTCTGCGGATTTACCGGGAGCGCGGGACTGCTGCTGGTCGAACAGAGCGGCAGCGTGTTTTTTACGGACGTTCGCTATGACGTCCAGGCCCATGCGGAAGTGAAGGGGGCCAAAGTTGTCATCGTGCGTAAGGCTCCGCTGGCGGCGCTTGGGGATTTTTTGGCGAAACGGCGCAAACGGTCTCGCGGACTGACGATCGGGCTCGAGTCCGAACATTTCACCATATCCGACAGAAAGCGCCTCAGCCAGTTAGTTCCACTGCGAGTCCGCCTGAAAGGCGCGCCTTCTATCGTCGAACGCTTTCGCATGGTCAAGGATCCTCGTGAAATCGCTCGCATCAAGGATGCGGTCGCGTTGGGAGCGAAGATATTCGATCGCGGGCTCGAAGTCTTGCGCTCGGGAGTGAAAGAGGTGGAGGTGGCCGCCGAGATGGAGTTGGCCGCCCGCCGTGGCGGGGCCGAGGAGATGTCGTTTCCAACGATCATCGCCGCCGGAGCCCGGTCGGCTCTGCCGCATGGGCGCGCTTCCACCCAGCCGATCCCCTCAGGGGCATTCGTGGTCTGCGACTTCGGTGTTATACTCTCAGGTTATTGTTCGGATCAGACCCGCACTGTCTGGGTCGGATCAGTGCCGCGGGACGCACGCCGGTCGTATGAAGCTGTGCGCGAGGCACAACAGGCTGCGATCGAAGCAGTGCGGCCTGGCATTGCGGTTGGCGAAGTGGACGCGGCGGCCCGCAAGGTCTTGAAGAAAGCCGGGTTAGGGCGTTACTTCACCCATTCCACCGGGCACGGTGTTGGGCTCGAGATCCACGAGAGTCCGAGGGTAGCCGCGGGGCAGAGCGAGGCCCTGATACCAGGGATGGTCATCACGATCGAGCCGGGAGTATACTTCCCCGGCAAATGGGGCGTTAGGATCGAGGATATGGTAGCGGTCACCGCCGGAGGTTGTGAGATCCTGACTCCGACCAGTAAAGAATTATTGGCAGTCTAGTCTTCTTAGTTGTTCATGGACATCAGCGGGGCAAGATCTACGCCCGGCTTGTTTGCGCGCCCTTCCGGCGCGGGTCGGGGACAGGCGAACGGTCCCACCGTAAACGAATGAATCAAAAAGAGCTGAAAGAACTCATCGAGTTCCTCATCGAGAAGGACATTGCCGAGTTCGAGTTGGAGCGCGGCGATGTCAAGGTCAAGATCAAGCGCGCCGGCGAGCACACGGTGGTGCACTCGCACGGGGAACCACGCTTCTATGCAGTGCCTCCGGCGCCAGTTGCTGCGGTCGATCTGGGGGCGGTGCCGGTGCTGGGAACGGCGGCTGCGTCCGCGCCAGCGGCCCCGGCTCCGCCTGCTGCCGAGGAAGGGCTCCATACGGTCAAGTCGCCCATCGTGGGGACGTTCTACGAAGCGCCCTCACCGGGAGCTCCCCCGTTCGTC
This sequence comes from Candidatus Sulfotelmatobacter sp., assembly GCA_035279505.1. GTDB lineage: Bacteria > Acidobacteriota > Terriglobia > Terriglobales > Acidobacteriaceae > Sulfotelmatobacter. The sequence continues at coordinate 41,239 of DATEHP010000270.1, forward strand.
AAGGCGGGAGACTCGGTGGAAGTTGGCCAGGTCCTTTGTATTGTTGAAGCGATGAAGCTGCTGAACGAGATTGAGTCGGATTTCGCCGGGGAGATTGTGAAGAAGCTGGCGTCGAACGGCCAGCCCATCGAATATGGCCAGGAATTGTTCGTGATCCGGCCGAAAAAGTGAGGCTGGAGAGATTCTCGCGGCGCGCTGAGAGCGCGCCGCTTTGTCGTTTGCAGTACCCTGGAAAGCCCTATGTGGGGACGGCCGCCTTCGGCCGTCCGCCGGGCGCAGCCCGGCTCTATTGGCTGGAGCACGCACAACCGGGCCTGCCGGCTGAGAGCTGAAAAGCTGAAAGCTAAACGTCATGTTCAAAAAGATCCTTATTGCGAATCGCGGGGAAATTGCGCTGCGCGTGATTTGCGCGTGCAAGGAACTGGGCATCCGCACGGTCGCCATCTACAGCGAGGCGGACCGCAATTCGCTGCCGGTTAAGTTTGCAGACGAAGCCATCTGTATTGGTCCGCCGCAACTGGCGCACAGCTATCTGAATATTCCCGGAGTGATCAGCGCGGCTGAGATCGCCAATGTGGAGGCCATTCATCCGGGATATGGCCTGCTGGCGGAGAATGCAAACTTTGCCGAAGTCTGCGAGATGAGCGGGATCAAGTTCATCGGGCCGCGGCCGGAAGTCACGCGCCTGATGGGCGAGAAGGAAAAGGCCCGGTCGGCGATGAAGAAGGCGGGCGTGCCGATTCTGCCGGGGTCGGATGGCATCGTCGCAGGCGAAGGCGAAGCGCTGGAGTGGGCGAGGCAAGTCGGCTTCCCTGTGATCGTGAAGGCGTCGGCCGGGGGCGGCGGACGCGGCATGCGCATCGTGCGCAATGAAGAAGAATTGCCCGGCCTTTTCAAGGCAGCACAAGCCGAGGCTGCCGGAGCCTTTGGCAACGGCGACCTTTATATGGAGAAGTACGTCGAGCATCCCCGGCACATCGAGTTTCAGGTGCTGGCTGATGAGCACGGGAGCGTGGTGAGCCTGGGAGAACGCGAGTGCTCGATTCAGCGGCGGCACCAGAAGTTGCTGGAAGAGTCTCCTTCGACCCAAGTGACCCCGGAACTGCGGAAAGAGATTGGGGAAGTGCTGTGCAAATCGCTGGCGGCGATCGGATATTGGAACGCAGGAACGATTGAGTTCCTGATGGATCAGGACCGCAAGCTCCACTTTATCGAGATGAACACGCGCATTCAGGTGGAGCATCCCGTGACCGAGATGGTGACGGATGTCGATCTTGTCAAGAGCCAGATCATGATCGCGGCGGGCGCAAAGATGGAGGATGTTCTGCACGGGCCGATCGTGCACCGCGGGCACTCGATCGAATGCCGCATCAACGCGGAGCATCCGGAGAAGTTCACCCCATCGGCCGGGAAGATTACGACATTTCATCCGCCGGGAGGAACCGGCGTGCGTGTGGATACGGCGGCCTATGCCGAAGGAGTGATTCCGCCGTATTACGATTCGCTGATCGCCAAGCTGATTGTGCGCGCGAAAGACCGCGACGAAGCAGTTTCACGCATGGCGCGGGCGCTGGAGATGTTTATCGTCGAGGGCGTGTATACAACAATTCCGTTGCACCGCAAGATTCTGGCCGATCCTGATTTTCGAGCCGGGAAGTTTGATACAGGATTTATTGAACGGTTTTTGGCTAAAAACAGCAAAGTGTAGGGGCGGACGCCTCGTCCGCCCCGCGGAACGAAGCGACGCGTTCGCGAGTATCGAGGGCCACAGTCTCCGACTCGATACCGACCTTCTTTATTGCGCGCGTTGCGCGCAACCCCGGACGAAGGCGTCTGGGGCTACCTAAATCGCGCATGATACTGCCACTCCTTTACGCCATCCTGGATGCATCCGCTCACGCCGACATTGATTGCCTCGTCGCATTTGCTCAGGAACAGCGTGCCGCCGGTTGCACCCTGCTTCAGTACCGAAACAAATCTGGCAATGCACGGATTATGCTCGAGCAGGCGCGGGAATTGAAGAAACATTTGGGTTCCTCCATAAGGCTGATCATGAACGATCGCGCGGATTTGTGTCTGGCGGCAGGATTCGATGGCGTGCATGTCGGGCAGGATGATTTGTCAGCCGAGGCCGCGCGCTCGATCATCGGACCGGACCGCTGGCTGGGCGTTTCGACGCACAATCCTGAGCAACTGCACGAAGCCGATCTCACTTCGGCCGACTATCTGGCGATCGGCCCGGTGTTTGCCACGTCCAGCAAGGAAAAGCCTGATCCGGTCGTGGGTCTTGAAGGGGTGCGCCGGGCGCGGAGTTTGACTCGCAAGCCGCTGGTGGCGATTGGCGGGATCACGCGGGCGAATGCTGCATCTGTCATTGCGGCGGGAGCCGACTCCGTCGCTGTGATAGCCGATCTGTTACGAGAGCCTCGCAAATCAGCAGAAGAATTTTTCCGGATATTGAGGTAAAGTTCTCAGGCGCGCAGATAGGCGTTCGCAAGCTGTAGGGCCTTTGGAAACGCCTGACCGCAAAAGATTTGTCATCCTGAGGCGGGCGCTTCTTGCCCGCCGAAGGACCTCTGCAATCCCGGCAGATTGCATAGGTGCTTCGCGGTAAAACGCCGCTCAGGATGACACTACTGGTGACGGGATTGAACGCCCGAATGGCCAGCGATTGAAGACCAACGATGAGCCAAGGAGCGAACCTCTGAGCACACCGACATCGACGCAGCCATCCACGGGCAGCGATTGGGAAATTCATAGCCATCAGGATAAGGAACTCGTCCAGGTTCTGGGCCTGACCAGCGCGACCATGCTGGTCATAGGGTCGATGATCGGCTCCGGCATCTTTATTGTTTCGGCAGAGATCGGGCGCGAAGTAGGTTCGCCGGCTCTGCTGATCGGCGCCTGGGTCGTCACCGGACTGATGACGATTGTGGCTGCGCTGAGCTATGGGGAACTGGCTGCAATGATGCCCCGCGCCGGCGGGCAATACGTTTACCTGCGCGAGGCTCTGGGGCCGCTTTGGGGATTCCTATACGGCTGGACTCTCTTTCTTGTCATACAGACCGGGACGATTGCCGCCGTGGGCGTGGCTTTCGGGAAGTTCCTCGGGGTTTTTTACCCTTCGATCTCTTCCACGAACTGGATCGTGCATCTGTGGAAGGTTCCACCGATCCATCTCGGCCCGATGGTACTCGGCAACATGGAGGTCGGCATCAATACGCAGAATCTGATGGCGATTCTGCTGGTCATTATCCTCTCATTGGTGAACGTCCTCGGCATGAAGACGGGAGCGGCGATCCAGAACGTATTCACCGCCGCGAAAGTCTTAGCCCTGCTTGGACTCGCAATTCTGGGTTTCGCTTTTTGCCGTAATCCGCAGGCGATCCTGGCGAATTTCAACGGTCACTTCTGGCACAACGCCGGACTGTGGTCGCTGCATGACATCGGCGGAGGTGTCTTTGTAAGCACGCTAACGGTTCTGGCGGTGGCGCAGGTCGGGTCTCTTTTCTCAGCCGATGCCTGGAACAATGTGACCTTTACCGCGGGAGAGGTGAAGAATCCCAGCCGTAACCTGCCGCTATCACTGGCTCTGGGCACCGGCGTCGTGATCGCGCTCTATATCGCCTGCAACTTCATTTATCTGACCGCGTTGCCTTTGCAGGGAACCGAGGGCGCGGCGACGATTCTCGCCCGCGGGATTACGCATGCAACGGAAGACCGCGTGGCCACCGCGATCCTGACCCTGAGATTCGGAAGCACAGGTGGATTTCTGATGGCGGCCGCCATCATGATTTCCAGCTTTGGCTGCATGAACGGGCTGATTCTTTCCGGCGCCCGGGTCTATTACGCCATGGCGAAAGACGGGTTATTCTTCCGCAATGTCTCGAAGTTGCATCCTAAATATAAGACGCCTGCCGTTTCGTTGATGGTGCAGATGGTCTGGACCTGCGTACTGTGCATCTCGGGCAGCTATGGGCAGCTTCTGGACTACATCATCTTCGCGGTGCTGGTTTTTTACATTCTGACCATTGTGGGGTTGTTCGTGCTGCGGCGGACGCATCCCGATGCAGTGCGACCCTATAAGGCCGTGGGGTATCCGATATTACCGGCGATTTACATTGTCATGGCCTTATTCATTGATATCGTGTTATTGCGCTACAAGCCGCAGTACACTTGGCCGGGGCTGATCGTGGTGCTGTTGGGAATCCCGGTGTATTTTGCGTGGTCACGACGCGCCAAGAACCAGAGGAGCTTATCCGCATGAGCACAACCGCACCAATTCAGGGGAAATCCAAAAGCAGTGCAAATCTGCTGGCAACCAAGCCGCTGGATCAATTAATGAAGGAAGCCCAGGAGACGGGTGAACATAGCCTGCGGCGTGCCCTGGGGCCGATCAACCTGCTGACGCTCGGTATCGGCGCCATTATCGGTGCGGGAATCTTCGTAATCACAGGACAGGCTGCCGCCCAGTTCGCCGGGCCGGCGATTCTGTTCTCCTTCATTCTCGCCGGAATCGCCTGCGCGTTTGCCGGCTTGTGCTACGCCGAATTCGCGTCGATGATTCCGATTGCCGGTAGCGCTTACACTTACTCCTACGCCACACTGGGGGAACTCGTCGCGTGGATCATCGGATGGGATCTGATTCTGGAATATGCCTTCGGCGCAGCCACGGTCGCTGTGGGCTGGAGCGGGCACCTGCGGGCATTCCTAAAGGACATCGGCCTGGGTCTGCCGCCCATGCCTCACTCGGATCTCACTCTATTCGGCAAAGCCATCCATCTGAATTATGACTACGTCGGATTCCTGATCATTGCGGTGATCACGACGATCCTGGTGATCGGGATTAAGGAGTCGGCGAACTTTACCACCGCCATCGTCATTTTGAAGGTTGCGGTGGTTTGCGTGTTCATCGCACTGGCGGGCAGTTTTCTACTCAAGCACAACTGGCAGCCGAATCACTGGCATCCGTTCGTTCCGCCGAATACGGGTGAATTTGGACACTTCGGGTGGTCGGGCGTTTTGCGCGGAGCGGGTGTGGTCTTCTTCGCCTACATCGGTTTCGACGCGGTTTCAACCGCCGCGCAAGAGGCCAAGAATCCGAAAAAAGATATGCCGTTCGGTATTCTCGGTTCGCTGGTCATCTGCACGATCCTTTACATCCTGGTTTCCGGACTTCTGACTCACCTTGTCCCCTACCAGGACCTGAATGTGCCCGATCCGGTCGTGGTGGGAATTCGGGTCACCGGTCAGCAGTGGGCCACGTTCCTCGTGGAACTGGGCGCAATTGCCGGACTCGCCACCGTGATGCTGGTGATGTTGCTCGGGCAATCGCGCGTGTTCTACTCGATGTCAAAGGATGGCTTGCTTTGGCCGTGGGCGAGCAAGATTCATCCGCGCTTCCGCACGCCCTATGTCAGTTCGATTGTGGTCGGCCTGTTCGTCGCGCTCCTCGCGACGCTGCTGCCGTTAAACGTGCTGGATGAGATGACCAGCGTGGGAACGCTGCTGGCATTCGTGCTGGTGAGTGCGGGAGTGTGGGTGATGCGCCGAACCCATCCCGACCTGAACCGGCCTTTCCGCACTCCGCTGGTGCCGCTCGTCCCCATTCTGGCGATTTTGTTTTCGACTGCGCTCATTATTGGTTTGTCACCGATGACGCAACTCCGGCTGGTGGTATGGCTCATCATCGGCTTGGCAATCTATTTCGGCTATGGCAAGAAACACAGCAAAGTGCAGAAAGCGATTGCCGACGGCGCTGCAGGATCCCCAGCGGGGTCGATGGCAGATTGATTCACGTTTTATGTTGTGGCCCTCCGCACTGCGCGGAGGGCTGTTTTGTTTTATAGTCGTGGGTCGTTGGCATCACGTAGCGACAGCCGCCTCGGCTGTCCCGGCGTGGTCGAAGACCCGCCGGCTAAGGCTAAATAGCCAAACACCAACGACGAACCCGCTGTCATGAAAGCTCTTCGCAATCTTCGGACTATCGGCCTCCTTCTGCTGGTGGTCATGGCGATCGGGACCGCGGGCTATCACTACATCGAAGGTTGGACCTGGTTCGATGGTTTCTACATGGTGGTGACGACGCTCACCACAATCGGATACCAGGAAGTGCATCCTCTGTCTCACGCGGGGCGCGTCTTCAACGTTTTCGTGATTCTGGCGGGCGTATCCCTGGTGTTGCTGGGAGTCGGGGCATTGAGCCAGGCTTTGCTAGAATTCGAGCTGCAGAGCTTCTTCGGAAGGCGGCGCATGGAGCGCGAAATTGGACGTCTCGAGGGCCACTTCATCATCTGCGGCATGGGACGCGTGGGCCGCAGCGTCGCGCGGGAGTTGGGACGCAAGCCGGTGCCGTTCGTGATCGTCGAGAATGCCGAGATCAAGCGGCAGCGTTTTGCGCAAGAGAACTGGCTGGTCATCGCCGGAGACGCGACTTTGGAAGCGACGCTCCGCCAGGCGCAAATCGAGCGTGCCAGCGGACTGATTGCTGCCACCACGACCGACGCCACGAATCTCTATATCGTGCTGACGGCGCGTGGGCTGAATCCTCATTTGAAGATCATCGCCCGCGCCAGCGAAGACGCGGCCGAGAAGCATTTGCTAACCGCCGGGGCTGATTCGGTTGTGTCGCCTTACTCCTTCGCAGGACAGCGGATCGCGCAGTCTTTGTTGCGGCCGCATGTGGTCACCTTTCTCGACACCGCGACTACGCACCTGGGCATGGATCTGGAAATCGGAGAGATCCACATTACAGCCGGTTCCGCGTTTGCGGGGAAGACGCTGGAAAGCTCGCGCATCCGGCAGGAGCGCGGCGTGATTGTGCCGGCCATCAAGCGGCGCGATGGCATGCGCTTCAATCCCGCGCCCGATGAGCGGATTGAACCCGATGACTGCCTCATCGCCATGGGCGAGCCTTCGCAATTGCGGCAATTGGAGCAGTCCGTAGCCTCGTCATGAAAGTCGAACTCCCATGAAAATCGTGAGCGCGGCGGAGATGCGCGACATAGATCGCGTCACCATCGAACGTTACCGCGTGCCGTCGCTTACGCTGATGGAGAACGCCGGGTCCGCGGTGGAAGAACAGGTTCAGCGCTTCTGGCAGCCGGGGATGAGAGTGCTTGTGATCTGTGGCAAGGGCAACAACGGCGGAGACGGTTTTGTTGTGGCGCGCCAGCTTGCGGAGAGAAAGAAGCCAGTGAAGGTTGTCCTGCTCGCGGATCCAGCGGAATTGAAGGGCGATGCAGCGGTGATGTACGGCAAGCTGCTGGACCCGCCCACGATCGTGCGGTCGCTGGAAGAGTGGAATAGTGAGCGCGTGCAGCAGGCGTTGTCGGCAGATTTGTACGTGGACGCGATCCTCGGCACCGGATTCAAACCGCCGGTCACCGGGCTCTATGCGGAAGCCATTTCATTCTTGAATGCAAGCCAGGGCAAGGTGATTGCTGTCGACATCCCTTCCGGTGCAGATGCGGACGCGATGGGTCTGCAGCAGGGAGTCATCGCGCGATCGGATGTGACCGTGACATTCACGGCTCCGCGACCCGCGCACGTGTTCAGCATGCTGACCGAGGGTCCGACGTATGTTGCGGGAATCGGCTCGCCGGATCAGGCGATCGTCTCATCCCTACATCTGAACGTGATTCATCCGCGCGATTTTGCGGCGATGGTCGGGCCGCGGCCCGCAGAATCCAACAAGGGGAATTACGGGCACGTTTTGGTGGTCGGCGGGTCAGTCGGCAAGGCGGGCTCGGTTGCCATGGCCGGCATGGCGGCGTTGCGTGCGGGGGCTGGCCTATCGACGGTGGCCACGCCCAAGTCCGCGCTTCCGACCGTCGCAGGATTCCACCCGGAACTGATGACTGAGCCTCTGCTGGAAACCGATGCAGGCACAATCGCCACCAGCGCCGGTGTGCGTATCGAAGAGCTTCTCGAGGGCATGACCGTGGTTGCCCTTGGACCGGGGATCTCGCGTGATCCGCACACGGCGACGCTGGTGCGTTCCCTGGTCGCGCATCAGAAGATCCCCATGGTCGTCGATGCGGACGGCCTCAACGCATTTGAGGGCCACATCAACGAACTGAACGGAAAAGATCGAGTGCTGGTCATCACTCCGCACCCCGGCGAGATGGCGCGGCTGGTGGGATGTTCGGTCGCTGAGGTTCAGAAAGATCGGCTGGGCGTTGCGCGACAATTTGCCCGGGAGCACGAATTGATCGTCGTACTCAAGGGACATCGCACGTTGGTAGTTCAGCCGGATGGCGAGGCCTGGGTCAGCACCACCGGAAATCCTGGCATGGCGACTGGCGGGACCGGCGACATCCTGACAGGAATGGTTGCGGGCATGCTTGGCCAGGAGAAGAGGGCGCAGAATCGCCAAAGCGCTTTGCTCGCGGTGTGTGCAGCCGTGTATTTGCACGGGCTCGCCGGAGATGTGATGCGCGAGAGTGTGGGGGAGCATTCGCTGGTGGCTACGGACTTGCTCCGCGGACTGCCGGACGCCTTCGAACGCGCGCGCCAGAGCGCGACGAGCCAATATTTAATGTTGTCATCCTGAGCGGAGTGCGGAACGCGCGAAGCGCGATCCGCACGCAGTCGAAGGATCCCTACTCCCACTGCGTTCCCACAGTTGTCATAGGGATCCTTCCACGCTGTTGCCTTTGCTTGCTCAGGTAGCTCCTCTGCTCAGGATCCCGACAAAGATCATCGCGCTCTCGACAGCTGAACCGTCTTTCCTTCCGCCGCTGACCGCCGCGCAGCATCAAGAATTTCCGTTACCGTCACGTTCGTGTCCAGCGACGAGAGGGCATCTTCTTTCGCGCCGTCACGAATTACCGCTCGCAGATACGACAGTTCGTCATCATAGGGGACGGGGATCGGTTTCGCGGTGAGTTGCTGTTCCTGATCTTCCCCGGCACGATGTGCGCGCATGTGGTCGCGCTTTACCGTAATCAATTGGCCCGTTTGTAAGTAAACTTCCATGTCTTTGCGGTCGATCGGCCAATTCCACGAAGCCTGGATGATCGCCTGCGCTTTCGGATACGTCAGAACAATCGTGGCTTCGTCGTCGACTCGCGGATAAATTTCCGGCTTGATCTGTTGCGTGACGGCAGTGACGGTTTGCGGGCGCTGGCCGTCCATCAGCCAGGTCATGAGGTCGACACCGTAGCAGCCGAAGTCGAACAGAGCGCCACCACCATTGAGCTTGGGATCTGTGAGCCACGAGAGGAACTCGGGTTCGACGCCGATTTCCTTGGGACCTTTGTGGCCGTCGTGTACGACTACCTTGCGGACCTCACCCAGGCTCCCATCGTGCACGAGATCGTAGGCGGCGTGATTACTGGGGTACCACGAGGTCTCGTAATTCACCAGCACATGAATCTTGCCCGCCTGCGCCGCCTTCTGCATGGCGAGTGCGTCTTCGAGGCTGACGGCTAAAGGCTTCTCCATCATGACGTGAACGCCGTGACGCGCGCAGATCTCGACGACGCGGCGATGGTCGTACGTGTTGGTGTAGACGAGCACAGCCTGCGGGTGCACCTTGGTGATCATGTCGTCGAGGTCGGCGAACATTTGCGCGGTTTGGAAGCCGTATCGGGTGGCGGCGGCACCGCGAAGCTTTGAGTCAGGTTCCACGACGGCTACGATTTCGATCTCAGGGCGGTGCTGGTATTGACCGAGGAATCCGTGAACGTGTCCGTGAACCAGGCCAACGATAGCGACACGAAGCGGGGGGCGAGATTGCGGTGTTTGAGCGAATGCCGGAATGGTGAGTGCCAAAGAAACGAGTAAGAAGATCTGCAAGAGTCGCGACATGCTTTCCTCCGAGGGGCTCGTTTTACAAGATAGTCGAATCGAGCGAGCTGCAGGTACTCGGGAGTAGATCCGGCTCCGCCCTGCGCACGGCCGATGGTAGCCCGCTGTTTTGTGAAAGATCGTAGCCCTGTCCTTAAAAGGGCACGGTTTTCAGAGGTGCATGACAACCGAATCTCAATCCGCACTGCGAGAAAAGCGCCAGGACTTGCGCGCCGGAGGGGCGTCTGAGAATAGCCCGGCGCTTCCAGCGCCGGGAAAGCGAGAATATGATTCGCGTCCCGGAGGGACGCCTGAAAGTTCTCACGCACCCTCCTCAGCTTTTGAGAGGCGCGAGAAAGGCCCTATTGTCCTTTAGGACATTTACTAGAGAGTTAACGCGATCTAAATCGTTCCAAGGGTGGACATTGTATGCGCCAAATTCCCGTTCCCCATGTGGAATTCGGACAAGGGGCCTCCGTAATCTGTTACGTAATATCGCGTAGTGCCATAGTGCCATTAGGCCTATGACCCACTTCCCCCAACCGCACCCCTCGCGGCGCGCCGCCCGGATCCAGCTCGGAGATTCAGTTCTGGCTGCGATTCGTCTTGAAGATGGCCGCCGCACGAAAGCAAAGCTCCAAACCATCTCGGTAACCGGAGGCCTGTTGCGCCTGCCGCAATCGCTCGGCGAGGGCGACTTCGTTGAAGTTGCCTTCCAGACGCAGGCCGGCCCGGTGCACGGTATGGCCGAAGTCCTCAGCCCGACGCGTAAGCTCGACGATAGCGTGCTACAGCCGTTCCGCTTCGTGGCAATCGAGGACGACGACCATCGCCGCCTGCGCACTTCGCTCGATCACGTGGTGGAGCGCAGTTCGCTGGGGATGAAGTCGAGCGCGTTCTCGACTTATTAGAACCACACGCGGAGGGACGGCCGCCTCGGCCGTCTGCCGATGCGCAGCGAGCCCGCAGCGGCAACCAGCCAGATTGTCATTCCGAAGCGAAGCGAGGAATCTGCTTCTTGTCCGCAGCATACCCGCTGCCGGCGGACGCGGTTCTATACTGGTCCAGTGAGTCATGGAAGCAAAGCGAGCGAGTTACTGCGCGATGTGACTACCCATTCCCCGGACGAGACGATCGCTTTCGGGCGGACTCTGGCCGAGCTTCTATCGCCACCCAAGCTGGTGCTGTTACGCGGCGATCTGGGAGCTGGGAAGACGACGCTGGTGAAGGGAATTTCCGCGGCATTCGAAGCAGCTTCCGAAGAAGACGTCACCAGCCCGACCTTTACCCTGATTCACGAATATCGCGGGTCCCGGGCAAATCTCTTTCACATCGATCTGTATCGGATCGACACTCCCCGTGAGCTCGACACGCTTGCCCTGGACGACCTGCGCGGCGAGAACAGCATTCTGCTGATCGAGTGGGGGGAGAAGTTTCCGCGATTGGTACGCGAGCGGGATGTAGAGATTGCGCTGGAACGGGAAGGGGAGAGCGCGAGAAGGATCAGAATTAGCAGTTGACTTACCAGCCACCAACTTTCTCGACCGGGAACGTGGGTGTAATCGCCTTGGTTACATCAACTAGCAAGCTGCGGACAAACTCGAATTCCCTACAGGTTTTGAAAGGGCCGGCTTCGAGCCGCGCCGTAAGTACAACGAAATCAGTCACGGCTTTAGCCGCTGAGGGAAATTGTGGACGCCAAGAGAGTTTTTCCGCAGCCTGCTAGCGACCAACGCCAGAGATTCCAATGGACCCCGAGAGCCCTGTCTGAGGCACTCTGTTTTTACTGTACTGTCTGGATAACCGAAGCTGAACTCTTAGCGATATTCGAGTCTCCGTAGTACGTCACCGTGACTCTGGTCGAACCAATGGGCAGTGATGAGATCACCAGTTTTGCCTTTCCGCCGCTGAGTTGCGCTGTCCCCAGCACAGTCTTGCCGGACGCAAAGGTAACCGGTCCCGTCGGTATCACGGTCGGCGACGAAATCTTCACAGTGAACGTTACCCCCTGACCCTGCGTAGACGGATTCGGCGACGAAGTGAGGGTGGCAGTACTCGTGGCCTGCAATACCGCCTGGTTCAGCACCGTGGACGTGCTAGGTAGATTGTCCGCATCGCCTGCGTACACCGCCGTCAGCGGATAACTATCGGCAATGAGATTTGACCTGGTAAGGGTCGCCACACCGCTGCTGTTGAGTGTCGCCGAACCAATCGTGTGCCCACTCGAAGTAAATTGCACCTTTCCCGTCGGCGTGACTGAACCGGATGAGGTAACCGTCGCCGTCCAGGTTACTTTCTGGCCGTAGGTGGAAGGGTTCAGGCTGGAAGTGAGGGTTGTCGTCGTCGTGTATCCATTGAAAATCGACTCTGTTAGGGAAGGGGACGTGCTGCCAGTGTTCTGCAAGTCGCCCGAGTACGACGCCACCATCAGGTGAGTGCCAGTTGTCTTATAAGATGTGGTGTACGCCGATTGATTGCCTGCCAGCGGGACCGTTGCAACGGTTGAGGTTCCGTCCCGAAACGTCACCGTTCCCGTTACTTCTCCGCCGGACTGCGACTTCACCGTTGCCGTGTACGTTACTGCGAACTTAGTGCGGGCAGGATTTAAACTTGAAGCCAAAGAGGTCGTCGTGGGTGGGGCTCCGCTGTTATTCAACAGCACACCGACCGAGCCGTTGCCACTTACTCCTCCGTTCGCCACTACCATGTCCAGTCGGCCGTCGCCGTTCACATCTGCGACCAGCAGCGACCAAGCAAGAGACCCAAACCCGGGGACGGATCCACCCGAGTCATAGTTGATCACCGGCTGTAAGGTCCCGTCCCCATTGCCCAGCAGCAGGCCCACCTCTTTGCCGGGACAGCCGCTCTCGTTCTCTTGGCATAGGTTAGTCAGCATCACGTCGAATTTACCGTCGCCATTCACATCTGCGACCGCTACAGAAACGGGATCATACCCGCCGGAACCGTACGCCGTCGCCGTCTGGAAAGTGCCGTTGCCGTTACCGAGCAACACAGCAACGGTCCCGCTGCTACAGTCGGGATTGCTGCCGCACCCATTCGCCACGAGAAGATCGGGCTTGCCGTCGCCATTCACATCCCCGACGGCAATCGAGGTTGTAAGGATACCACCGGGGTCGTAGGTTACCGCCGTCCGGAAGGTGCCATCACCGTTACCCAGAAGCACGCCTACCACTCCGTCCCCGACACAACCGCTGGGGGAACAGAAGTTTGCTACCACTAGGTCGAGCTTCCCGTCGGCATTCACATCGGCGACCGCTACCGACCAGGCTCGCCACCCGCCGGAGCCGTAGCTCACCGCCTTCTGGAAGGTTCCGTCACCATTCCCCAGCAGCACACCTATTAAGTCCTCTTGGGGGGCAACAAGGCTCTCGTGCGATACCACCAAGTCGGGATGGCCGTCGCCGTTCACATCGGCAACCGTGATCGACCTCTCGCCCTCACCCTGACCGCCTGAGTCGTAGGTCACCCCCGAATGGAAGGTTCCATCCCCGTTGCCCAGCAGCACGGCTACGTTTCCCCCACTCGCCAGAAGAAGATCGGCCTTACCATCCCGGTTGACATCCACGACTGCCATTGCCCCAGCCCCGGATAAGGTCACCACAGGCAGGAAGGTGCCGTCGCCATTGCCGAGCAGTACGCCGGTGGTGCCGCTTTCAAAATTGGACACCAGCACATCGGGCCTGCCATCGCCGTTCACGTCTGCGATAGCCACCGAACGGGGATTAACGCCAGCGTCATAGGTTGCCACCGGCAGGAAGGAAGCAGAATTAACGGAGGGGATCGCACCGGTGCTATGTCTATTCGTTCGAGAGGGGTTTGCTTCAATGCGCTCGACGCTAACAAATCCTAGTCGCGCTCCGTGCAGCAATAGTGCAGGCTCGTTCATGTCTGGTGGTATGCCAACTAGGGACGGCTTCGCGAACTGCCCTTGATCCCTTACTTGTGCCAGGGCGGTCAGAGTCGCCAGCGCTATCAGCAGCCTAGCGAACAACTTCTTCAATTGTGGGTGATTCCGCATGGCAATCTCCTTCTAAGTCCACGAGGATCTAGGCACGAGCGTGCTCGTGGACTGCGCCGAAGAACAGGAAGGACCTGCTCAGACAGGGTCGGCTTTCTGGCGAAAGACTCTGGTGAGGTGTATCGCTCTCTGTACACGAGCACAATGCGCGCTCCCGGCGGGGCTGTCAAGAACGGAGTTGGACAAAAATTGTACGCCTAGGCTGCTGACTGGCGAAGAATCACGATTTCCTCAAAATCCCGGACGCAAGGTCAAAACACGTAATCGCCCAATTTCGTCAATTGAGGGTTTGCTCGTCACAAGCGGAACCCGGATTTTTTCTCATAAAATGACCACATGACATCGTATGGACACTTCGG
>DATEHP010000271.1:0-13991 GCA_035279505.1 Candidatus Sulfotelmatobacter sp.
GGAGATGGTGATGCCGGGAGACAACGTGGGCCTGACGATCGAGCTGATCACGCCGGTAGCGATGGAGAAGGGCTTGCGCTTCGCGATCCGTGAAGGCGGCCACACGGTGGGCTCCGGAGCGATCGCGGAGATTATTCAGTAAGAGCTATCAGCTATCAGAAGAAGCTCGATGGCACGACCGCTGGCTCTAAGCTGAAGCTGAAGCGGGCAAAATGCATAGGTCCTTCGGCGACAAACCGTCGCCTCAGGATGACAACTTAAACCAAGCGGCTTGCAGCTTGCCGCAAGATCTTTCCTCCCGGAGATTGCCGGGAGGGGTTAGGAAACGAAACAGTGATTGGAAAAGAGAGAATTCGAATTCGGTTGAAAGCTTACGACTATCGCATTCTGGATCAGTCGACGGGCGAGATCGTGGAGACAGCGCGGCGCACGGGCGCGCAAATAGCGGGACCGATTCCGCTACCCACGATGAAGAACAAGTACTGCGTGCTGCGTTCCCCGCACGTGGACAAGAAATCGCGGGAGCAGTTTGAGATCCGCACACACAAGCGGCTGCTCGATATTCTGGAGCCGACGCAGCAGACCGTAGATGCGCTGATGAAGCTGGATCTGCCTGCCGGTGTGGATGTGGAGATCAAGGCGTTCGGGAAAGAACACAAGTAAGCTGTCGGCCGTCAGCTATTAGCTCAGTTAGTTTGAAGATTCGTCCCAGCCAATAGGCGCCCGATGGCGACCCAAGCTGGATGGAGAAGGAAATGGCAACGAAGGTCGCGGGAATTTTGGGCAAGAAGGTCGGGATGGCGCAACTGTTTGACTCAAAGGGCGATGTTCGCCCGGTCACGGTGCTGCAGGCCGGCCCTTGCGTGGTGACACAGCACAAGACCGCTGTGAAGGATGGATACGAGGCAGCGCAGATCGGCCTGGTCGAGTTCGTAAAGGAATCACGGCTCACCAAGCCGGCGAAGGGACATCTGGCGAAGAACAATCTGCCGCCGGTTAAATTCATGCGCGAAGTGCCTCTCGAGATTGAGCCATCCGCCGACGGCGACGGAGTGGTGAAGGTTGGCGATCGCGTGCTGGTCGAGATTTTCGAGGGCGAGAGATTCGTCGACATCGTGGGAGTGAGCAAGGGCAAGGGGTTCCAAGGCGTCGTGA
The DNA here is from genome assembly GCA_035279505.1 of Candidatus Sulfotelmatobacter sp. GTDB lineage: Bacteria > Acidobacteriota > Terriglobia > Terriglobales > Acidobacteriaceae > Sulfotelmatobacter. Next base: position 1,156 of record DATEHP010000271.1, read on the forward strand.
AGCGGCATCACTTCGCCGGCGGTCCGAAATCGCACGGTTCGATGTTCCAGATCACCGGTTCCATCGGATCCTCCGCATTTCCGTCGCGTGTGTTTAAAGGCATGCGGATGTCCGGGCATATGGGCAATCAGCAGGTGACCATGCGCAACCTGCGCGTGCTGGGCGTCGACAAGGACGAAAATCTGCTTATCGTTGAAGGCAGCGTTCCGGGAGCGCAGGGCGGCTACATCGTGATTACGAAAGCGAAGAAGCCGCCAAGAGAGCGTCGTGGATTCGCAGGTGCCGCGACGGTGGATCCGTTGAAGGCGGCCAAGAGAGCGGCGAAGAAAGCATAAACCAGAGATCAGTGGCCAGCGGCCAGTGATCAGAAATGTAAAGACGATGGCAACGATTGATATTCACAATTTGAGCGGCGAAAAAGTTGGGACATTCGATCTCGCCGATGAGATCTTCGGTGCGGTGAATGAAGATCTGCTCTGGGAAGCGGTGAAGCACTACCGCGCCGGGCAGCGCGCCGGAACGCACAAGACCAAGGGTCGCTGGGAAGTTTCCGGTTCGGGCAAGAAACTGTGGAAGCAGAAGGGGACGGGGCGGGCCCGCATTGGATCGATCCGTTCACCACTGTGGCGGCACGGTTACACGGTGCATGGTCCCGTGCCACGGTCTTACGACTACGCGTTCCCGAAGAAGAAATTGCTTGGGGCTTTGCGGTCGGCGCTGGCGGCGAAGTTTGCCGATGGCAAGCTCATCGTGGTGAACGCATTCGACCTGAAAGAACCGAAGACCAAGGAATTTCAGAAGGCGCTGGATGCATTGAAAGTGGACAAGACAGTGCTGGTGGTCGAGGCGCCGAAGCACGACAACCGCAACCTCGAACTGAGCGCTCGAAACATCGACGGGCTCGAACTAGTCCGCGGAAATGAAGTGCACCCGTATCACCTGCTGCGGCATGACCGCGTGATCTTCTCGCATCCGGCGATCGAGAAGCTGCAGGTATCGCTGCAGAGTTCGGTTTCGAAAAAGCATCGCAAAGCGGGCAGTGGCGAGGACGAAGCGGCGAAGAAACCGGTGAAAGAACGTCGCCGTCGGCAGCGCAATGAAAAAGCGGCGGAGGTGGCGTAATGAAGAGCGCATACCAGATCATTCGCCGTCCGGTGATTACCGAAAAGGGCCTGGCGATTAAGGAGAACCAGAACACGCTGGTGTTCCAGGTGGCTCCCAAGGCGACCAAGACGGAAATCAAGGAAGCGGTGCAGTCGATTTTCAAGGTGAAAGTGCATTCGGTGCGCACCGCCACCTATCCGGGAAAAGAACGGCGTCGAGGAAAGTTTGCCGGCTACCGTCCGGATTGGAAAAAGGCGTACGTGCGGTTGCGTAGCGGCGAGAAGATGCCGGAGTACGCGCAGAATTTGTAAAACAGCTATCAGCTATCAGCCGTCAGCGATCGGTAAATGCGGCGGCGGAGAAGCTGAGAGCTGACAGCTAAGAGCTGAGAGCTTTTTATGCCAATTAAGACATACAGACCGACGACGCAGACGCTGCGGTATCGCACCACGCTCGTCAACGACGACATTACGACGAAGCATCCGCACAAGCCGCTGGTCGAGCCCAAGCAGCGCACGGGCGGACGCCGCAACTCGGGCGACACCACGATGCGGTTTATCGGTGGCGGCCACAAGCGGAAGCTGCGCATCATCGACTTCAAGCGCGACAAGACCGGCATTCCGGCCACGGTCACGACGATCGAGTACGATCCGAATCGTTCTTCGCGCATTGCGCTGCTGGCATATGCTGATGGCGAGAAGCGCTACATCCTGCAACCGGATGGTTTGAAGGTTGGACAGAAAGTGGTCAGCGGCCCCGATGCTGACATTCTTGTCGGCAACGCGCTGCCGCTGCGAAACATTCCGCCTGGCACGGTGATCCATAACCTGGAACTGAAGCCTGGAAAAGGCGCGCAGATGGTGCGGTCGGCGGGGGGATCGGCGCAGCTTGTGGCGAAGGAAGAAGAGTACGCGCTGGTGAAATTGCCTTCGGGCGAAACGCGCAAGGTGTCGCAGGATTGCATGGCAACGATCGGTCAGGTCGGCAATATCGATCACGAAAACGTGACCATCGGCAAGGCCGGGCGGTCGCGGTGGCTGGGCAAGCGTCCGCATAACCGCGGTGTGTCCATGAACCCGGTGGACCATCCGCATGGCGGCGGTGAAGGCAAGACCTCAGGCGGACGGCATCCGGTGACGCCATGGGGTCAGCCAACGCGCGGTTACAAGACGCGGAACAATAAGCGCACGGATAAGTTCATCGTGAGCCGGAGAAGCAAGTAACGCAACGCAAGGTCCCTCGACTGCGCATTGCGATTGATAAAGCCAATCGCAATGCTTCGCTCGGGATGACAGGATTTTAGGAGCTGTTAGCTGAAAGCTGACGGCTGAAAGCTGAGAGCTGAATTTATGGCGCGTTCAACGAAAAAAGGCGCATTCGTCGATAGCTACCTGCAGACGCGGGTGGAGCAGATGAATTCGCGCAACGAGAAGAAAGTCCTGCGTACGTGGTCGCGGCGGTCAACCGTGGTTCCGGAGATGGTGGGACACACGATCGCGGTGCACAACGGGAAGAAATTCATCCCGGTCTATGTGACCGAGAACATGGTGGGACACAAGCTGGGTGAGTTCAGCTTCACGCGCACCTTTAAGGGGCACTCGATGAAGGCGGCAACGGAAGTAGCGGCGAAGCCGGCGGGGATCCCGGGTGGGCCGGGAGCGATTACTCCAGCGGCCCCGTCAGCGCCCGCGGCACCGAAGGCATAGAGCTCGGAGCTTGAGCCACGAGCTACGAGACTAGAACTGAGATTACGACTATGGAATTTCGAGCAGAAAAGAAGTACTTGCGGGTTTCGCCACAGAAGGCGCGGCTGGTGCTGAACCTGATCAAGGGTCGCCGCGTGGAAGAAGCGCGCAACACCCTGCTGTTCACCAAGAAACGCGTAGCCGAGCACGTCGGCAAGTTGCTGCAGTCGGCGCTCGACAATGCGAACTTTCTGGCGACGGAGAAGGGGCTGGATGTCGAAATCGACAACCTGTATGTGAAGAGTGCTGTCGCGAACGACGGTCCGCGCATGAAGCGGATTCGGCCGGCACCGCAGGGACGCGCGTACCGATATCAGCGGCGCATTGCGCATATCGAGCTGATCCTGGCGGAGCGCGGGAAAAACGGGCAAGTCGCGACCGTGGTCGGTGAAGAATCGGCTCCGGCGGCCCCGGCTAAGGCGCGGCGGAGGGCCCCGGCAGCAAAATCGGCGGGGAAGAAGAAAGCGGTTGCAAAGTAGTTTCAAGTTTCGAGTTTCTAGTTTCGCGTGAGCGCAGAAGACGTTCACCTCAGGGAAGAACTCGAAACCTGACACTCGAAACTAGAAACTGGTGGTTTTAGGAGAAGCAATGGGACAAAAAGTCCATCCTTATGGTTTTCGGCTTGGATTCACGAAGCCGTGGAAGTCGCGCTGGTTTGCCGAGCGGGACTACGACAAGCAACTGCACGAGGACGTAAAGCTGAAGAATGAGTTGAAGGAGAAGCTCAAGTCGGCGGGCGTCAGCGCAATTGAGATTGAGCGTCCGGGTAACAAGCTGCGCATCATCATCAAGACGGCGCGGCCAGGGATTATTATCGGGCGCAAGGGCGCGGAGATCGACAAGCTGAAGGCGGAACTACAGAAGCGCACTGGCGGCAAGGACATTTTCGTCGACATCCAGGAAGTGCACAAGCCTGAACTCGACGCGCAACTGGTTTCGGAGTCGATCGCGCTGCAGCTGGAAAAGCGGGTGGGCTTCCGGCGCGCGATGCGCAAGGCCGTTGACTCGGCGCTGCGATTCGGATGCAAGGGTATCAAGGTTCGCGTCAGTGGCCGCCTGAACGGAAACGAAATCGCGCGGTCGGAGTGGTATCTCCAGGGGCGGCTGCCGCTGCACACGCTGCGTGCCGACATCGATTTCGGGTTTAGTGAGGCGCGCACGACTTATGGTGTGATCGGCGTGAAGTGCTGGGTGTACAAGGGCGAGATTCTGCAGCAGAAGAAGCGGGAAGCACAGCCGGCAGCCGGGGGCGGATTCTAGCTCTCGTAGAGACGTAGCTTGCCATGTCTCTTGCCACATCGGCAGGTGAGCATGGGGTGAGAGTGAGACGTTGCGAGCAACGTCTCTACAGGAAAAATCAGTTATGTTGATGCCAAAGAAAGTGAAGTATCGGAAACAGCAGCGTGGACGCATGACCGGGAAGGCATGGCGCGGATCGACGCTGTCGTTCGGCGATTACGGGCTCAAAGTGCTGGAGCCCGGATGGGTGACCGACCGCCAGATCGAAGCCAGCCGGGTGGCCATGACGCGTTTTGTGAAGCGCGGCGGAAAGATCTGGATTCGCGTATTCCCCGACAAGCCGGTCACGAAGAAGCCTGCTGAAACCCGTATGGGTAAAGGCAAGGGCGCGCCCGACCATTGGGTCGCGGTCGTGAAGCCGGGGAAGATCCTGTTCGAGATGGAAGGCGTGACGCATCAGGATGCGAGCGAAGCGATGCGGTTGGCGTCGCACAAGCTGGCGCTGCGTACGACGCTGGTAAAGCGCGAGGGAGCGCACTAGAAAAGCAGTCATCAGCTTTCTGCCGTCCGCTATCGGTAACGGCGACGGTGCAAGTTGATAGCTAAAAGCTGAGAGCTAATTTATGAAGGTAGACAAAATCAGAAATTTAACCGACGTTGAGCTGAGCCACCAGGAGCGGGATCTCGCCGATCAGCTCTTCAAGCTGAAGTTTCAGATGAACATGGGACAGAACGAGAGCTTGAAGAAGATTCGTGGGTTGCGCAAGGACATCGCGCGGGTGAAGACGATCCTGGGAGAGCGCAATCGGTCGGCTGCTACGGAGAAGAAATAATGGCGGAAACGACACAAAAGGCACAGGGCCGCCGCAAAGAAGTGGTGGGCGAAGTCGTCTCGAACAAGATGCACAAGACGATCGTTGTGCAGGTGACGCGGAAAAAGGCGCATCCGTTCTATGGGCGCGTGATTGCGCGGAACAAGAAGTTTTACGCGCACGACGAGACGAACCAGGCGCACGTCGGCGATGTGGTCCGGCTCGAGGAGACGCGTCCGCTCTCGAAATTGAAGCGGTGGAAGCTGAAGGACGTAGTGCGCAAAGCTGCGCTGGTGCCGGAAGCGGCAGTGGACGCGGCGAGCTAACAGGGAAACGCGCCAGACGCACGTTCTAGCAATCTCGCAAAAGGCGCGAGGATCGCGTGGCGCGGCTAGATCCTTCGCAAGGCAAAACGCGCCTCGCTCAGGGTGACAACGGGATAGGGAGATTTGCCATGGCTGTGATGATGAGATCGATGCTCGAGGTCGCCGATAATTCCGGCGCGCGCAAGCTGCAGATGATTCTGCCGCTCGGCGGATCGACGGGATTGAATGCCGGACTGGGCGACATAATCACCGCGGCGGTCAAAGAGTCGACACCTGAGGGCCAGGTGCAGAAGGGCAAAGTGGTGAAAGCCGTCATCGTACGTACGCGTAAGGAGCACCGGCGGCGGGATGGAACCTATATCCGCTTCGATCAGAATGCAGCGGTGCTGATCAACGAAGCGGGTGAGCCGGTCGGGACGCGTGTATTCGGTCCGGTTGCGCGTGAGTTACGCGAGAAGAAGTTTTTGAAGATTGTTTCTTTGGCTCCAGAGGTCATCTAGTAAGTTTCAAGGTTTCAGGGAATTTATGAGAACAGTAAGCACCGAAAACAAGCGAGTGGATCTGCGGCGCAACGACACCGTAAAGGTGATCACCGGACGCGACAAAGGCAAGGAAGGACGCGTGCTGCGCGTGTTTCCGAACGACTCAAAGATTCTGGTTGAGCACGTGATGATGGTGAAGAAACACGTCCGCCCGAATCCGCAGCGGAACATCAAGGGCGGCATCGCCGAGCAAGAGAGCCGCATTGCGATCTCGAATGTGCAACTGGTTTGTCCGACGTGCGGACCGGTCCGGATTGGACATGAAGTGCGCGGTGATCGGAAGGTACGTGTTTGCAAGAAGTGCGGAACGACATTAGACAAATAGCGGTCAGCTTTCAGCCGTCAGCTATCAGTTTTGCTGATGGGAACCAAAGGTTTCTGATGGGCTGAGAGCTGAGAGCTGAGAGCTGGAAAATGGCAAAAGAGAAAAAAGGGCAGAAAGAATCGGCGCAGGAGTCGAAAGCTCCCGAGCAGGCACGGCATAGCGCGAAGGAAGAACCACGGCTACGCGCGAAGTTCGAAAAGGACGTGGCCCCTGTTCTGTTGAAGGAACTCGAACTGAAGAACCCGATGGCGGTCCCCCGGTTGCACAAGATTGTTGTCAACATGGGCGTAGGCGAGGCGACGCAGAATGCGAAGGTACTCGATCCCGCTGTCAATGAACTGGGCCAGATCACCGGGCAAAAGCCAGTGGTCACGCGCGCCAAGAAATCGATCGCCGCGTTCAAGGTTCGCCAGGGACAGTCGATTGGTGCGATGGTCACGCTACGCGGCGACCGCATGTACGAATTCTTCGACCGGCTGGTGAATATTGTTCTGCCGCGCGTGCGCGACTTCCGCGGCGTTTCCTCGAAGTCTTTTGATGGGCGCGGAAACTACACGATCGGCCTGCACGACCAGTTGATCTTCCCGGAGATCTCTTACGAGAAGGTCGACAAACTGAAGGGCATGAACGTCACCATCGTGACAACAGCGGCGAATGACAATCAGGCACGGTCGTTGCTGAAGCACATGGGAATGCCGTTCCGGGCATAAGAGTCAATAGCAGAGACGTAGCTTGCTGCGTCTCGGCCGGCAGCCTCTTCGGATGTGGTGAGAGAGACGTTGCACGCAACATCTCTACGACGCAAGGTTCTAGGAGCTAAAGTTTGGCAACTACAGCAAAACGAGTGAAGGACGCAAGAAAGCCCAAGTTTTCCACGCGCAAGCACAACCGCTGCAAGCTGTGCGGGCGTCCGCGCGCTTACCTGCGGAAGTTCGGCATCTGCCGCTTGTGCTTCCGCCAATTGGCGCTGCGTGGGGAGATTCCAGGGGTTTCGAAGTCTTCCTGGTAGAGCGTTGTTGGTCGCTGGTGGTTGGTCGTTCGGGACGGCCAGCGAGCAAGCCAACGGCTAACGACGAACGACTGATGAACAAGCCGCTGCAGGTTCTCCGCTGGACGCGGAGCGAACGGGTGGGCTTAAGGAGAAGCAGACGATGAGGTTGACCGATCCGGTCGCAGACATGTTGACGAGAGTGCGGAACGCGCTCCAGGCCCGCCACCAGAAGGTGGATATCCCGGCTTCGCGATTGAAGCTGGAGATTGCCCGCATTTTGAAAGAGGAAGGCTACATCTCCAATTTCAAGGCGACGGAAGAAGAGGGCCACAAGATTATCCGGGTATACCTGAAGTATGGCGCCAACAACGAAGCGGCCATCTCGAAGGCGGAGCGTGTCTCCCGCCCCGGATGTCGTGTCTACGTGCGGCGCACCGAGATTCCACGCGTGCTTGGTGGGATGGGTATCAATATCCTGACAACGCCGCGGGGCGTAATGACCGGACGCCAGGCCCGTAAAGAAGGCGTCGGCGGCGAATTGCTGTGCGAGATTTACTAAGAGCAGCGATCAGCTATCAGCCATCAGCTTTCAGTAGGGGCGATGGTGATAAAGCTGAGAGCTGAACGCTGAGAGCTGAGAGCTTATGTCACGAATTGGAAAAAAGCCGATCGCGATTCCCAAGGGCGTCACGGTCAAAGTTGAAGGCAATACGGTCCTGGTACAAGGACCGAAAGGCAAAGTGGACACTCCGCTGCCGGCCGGCATCAAGGTCGAGCAGAAAGACGGGCACATCCTCGCGATTCGCGAAAACGATTCGCAGTCGGCTCTGCACGGACTGGCGCGCGCGCTGGTCAACAACGCGGTTGAGGGCGTGACCAAGGGTTGGACGCGAGAACTGGAAATCGTTGGCATCGGCTATCGCGCCGAGATGAAGGGCAAGGCCATGCTCGTGTTCAACTTGGGATACTCGCATCCGATCGAGTATCCGCTGCCGACGGGTGTGGATGCCGCGGTCGATCCGAAGCAGACGCGTATCACGCTGAACGGAATCGACCGGCAGAAAGTCGGCCAGGTTGCCGCTGAAATGCGATCATTGCGCCCGCCGGATCCGTACAAGAACAAGGGCGTGCGCTACGCCGGTGAGCGTCTGAAGAAGAAAGTTGGAAAGACGGGAGCGAAATAAGCTATAGGCTGTCAGCTCTCAGCTGCTGCGCGATGAACGCGAGTTGAGATCGAACTGATAGCTGACGGCTGAGAGCTGAGAGCTTTTAATCATGCTTACGAAAATTACAAAGAATGAGAAGCGCGGACATGTGCACGAGCGCATTCGCAAGAAGCTGCAGGGAACAGCGGAGCGTCCGCGGCTGAATGTGTACCGCTCGTTGAATCACATCTACGTGCAGGTGATCGACGATCTGAACGGGAAGACGCTGGTATCCGCCAGTACTGCCGAAGGCAAGAAAGAAGATCGGCGCACAGGCGGCAACGTCGCTTCCGCGAAAGCCGTGGGAAAGACCATCGCTGAGCGTGCGAAGGCCAAGGGTGTGACCAAGGTCGTATTCGACCGCGGCGGATACATTTATCACGGGCGCGTGAAGGCCCTGGCCGATGCGGCCCGGGAAGCGGGACTTCAATTTTAGAATTGGGTAATCGGGTAATTTTGTAATTTGAAAACTCCGCTGCAGCTGAGTGGATTTCAATTACAAAATTTCAAAATTACAAAATTACGAAATAGGTTTCAGAATGCCAACAGTGATTAAGAAACTCGATGCCGGGGCGTACCAGCTGAAGGATCAGGTGGTAGCCATCAACCGCGTGACCAAGGTGGTCAAGGGCGGAAAGAATCTTTCGTTCGCAGCGCTCGTAGTGGTCGGCGATCCGTCGGCGGGAGTGGTCGGCTACGGGTCGGGCAAGGCCAAGGAAGTACCACAGGCAATACGCAAGGGGATTGAGTCCGCCAAGAAGAACCTCATGAAGGTGAATCTGACGCAGACCAGCATTGCCCACCTGGTGCTTGGACGCTACGGCTCAGGAAAGGTGCTCTTGAAGCCAGCCCCCGAAGGCACGGGCGTGATTGCGGGGGGCGCGGTCCGTGCGGTCATGACTTCGGTGGGAGTACAAAACGTTTTGACGAAGTCGATCGGGACCACGAATCCGCACAATGTCATCAAGGCGACATTCGACGCGCTCAAGCAGTTGAAGAACCGAGAGAGCGTAGCGACTCTGCGGGGCAAGGTCGCCCAAGAACTGTAGAAACAAATGGCCAGTGATCAGTTGTTCAGTGGCCAGCAAAAGCTGCACAACAATTTCGGACACTGGCACTGGCCACTGACCACTGAGGTTTTGAAATGACGGCGAAGAAGACGAGTGCGGGTAGCGGCAAGATTCACCTGAAATGGGTGCGCTCTGCCATCTGCGCCCCGCAGAAACAGAAGCTGGTGATCAAAGGGCTGGGATTTACCCGGTTGAATCAGGTGATTGAGCGTCCGGATAACCAGGCGATCCGAGGGATGGTCGCGAAGGTGCCGCACCTGGTGGAAGTCGTCAACTAGGTATGCATAGAGACGTAGTCTTCTACGTCTCTGCCGGCACGGGCGGACGTGCATGTGGCAAGAAGAGACGTTGTAGGCAGCGTCTTTACGAGACGAGACAATGAATTTATCCAATATTCACGCACCGAAGAAAGCTACGACAAAGCGCAAGCGCGTTGGGCGCGGTATGGGCTCCGGCATGGGAAAGACGTCGACGCGCGGCCACAAAGGGCAGCGGTCACGCACCGGATCGCGCATGATCCGCGGATTCGAAGGCGGCCAGATGCCGCTACACCGGCGCATGCCCAAGCGCGGGTTTACCAACATCTTCCGCAAGGAATACTCGATCGTCAGTGTGGAGCGGCTGGCGGAGTTGGGCGAGAGTACCATTACTCCTGAAGTATTGCGCAAGGCGGGCATCGTCAAGACGAAGAATCCCGTCAAGATTTTGGGGGACGGAGAGCTCACCGTAGCTCTCACCGTGAGCGCGCACAAATTTTCGAAAACGGCGCAGGAAAAAATAACCAAGGCGGGCGGCAAGGTCGAGGTCTTGCAGTAATGCTGGACAAGCTGGCAAATATTTTTCGCATTCCGGATCTTCGCAAGCGGATTCTGTTCACGCTTGGGATGTTGTTTGTGTACCGGCTGGGTGGGCACCTGCCAACTCCTGGAATCGATACCGCCAAGCTGGAATCATTCTTCACCCAGGGCAGCACGGGCGGTTCACTGCTCGGATTCGTCGACCTGTTCTCTGGCGGCCAGTTGCGCCGCATGACGATCTTCGCGTTGGGAATCATGCCGTACATCACGGCATCGATCATTCTGCAGTTGCTGACCGTGGTCTATGAGCCATTGGCCAAGTTGCAGAAGGAAGGTGAGCTTGGCCGCAAGAAGATCACGCAATGGACGCGGTACATCACCGTCATACTGAGCGCTGTGCAGTCCTTCGGTATCGCATTCGGCCTCGAAAAGGGCGGCTTCGCATTGAATCCCGGCTGGGGATTTCGCCTCATGACGATGCTGACTCTGACGACGGGTAGCGCATTCATCATGTGGCTCGGCGAACAGATCACCGAGCGCGGCGTGGGCAACGGAATGTCGCTGCTGATTTTTGCCGGTATCGTCGTCGGCCTGCCGCGTGGGGTTGTCGAACTCATCGACAAGGCAAAGAACGGTTCTCTGGGTCCGTTTACGCCTGTGATTATGTTGTGCTTGCTCGTCTTCATGGTATCCGTGGTCGCTTTCATTGTGTACGTCGAGCGAAGCGAGCGGCGAATCCCTGTGCAGTACGCCAAACGTGTGGTAGGGCGAAAAGTAATGGGCGGGCAGTCGACGCATCTTCCGCTGCGCGTGAATGCCGGGGGCGTGATGCCCGTCATCTTCGCATCTTCGATTTTGACCTTGCCCCAGACCATCGGCTACGGCTTGCGCAATAACCGCTACTTTGGCCCGCTTTTTGACGCGATCCGGTGGGGCGAGCCGCTCTACGCAGTTCTCTATGGGGTCGGCATCATTTTCTTCGCGTACTTCTACGTTTCCATCGTGTTCAATCCGAGTGAAGTCGCTGACAACATGCGCAAGTACGGCGGATTTATTCCGGGCATTCGTCCCGGACGCAGGACAGCCGACTTCATCAACGAAGTCCTGACGCGTATCACACTGGTGGGCGCTTTGTATCTGATCGTAATCTCGTTCATTCCTGAGTGGATGATCACCGGCATTCACCTCAACCACTTGTGGGGGCCGATCGGCCGGTTCTTTGACAACTTGCCGACATGGGTAACCAGCGGCCTGGGTGTGACGTTCTACTTCGGCGGGACATCGCTGCTGATTGTAGTCGGTGTGGCCATGGACACGGTGACGCAGATCGAAGCGCAGCTGATCATGCGGCATTATGACGGATTTACGCCGCGGAGCGGGCGTATCCGCGGTCGCCGCTGGTAGCTTTGCGGCGGGTGTTTGCGAAAGTGATGGGGTTGCTGCACCTCGGCGGTCCAGGACGAACGTCGGGGAGATTGAGGTCGGGAGGCTTTGGCCAGCCGATGGCGCAGGAAACCTCGCGTGCAGTAGGTCCTGTGGTGCTGCTTGGGCCACCGGGTGCCGGGAAAGGCACTCAGGCCAAGCGCATCATGGAACGCTACGGGATTCCACAGGTTTCAACGGGTGATCTCCTGCGGGAGAACGTGGTGCGCGGAACCGAGTTGGGGCAGGCAGCCAAGGCAGTCATGGCCCGCGGGGAGCTGGTTTCCGACGACCTCGTCTGCACCATGGTCCGCGAACGGCTTGTGCAACCGGATTGCCAGCGCGGCTACATTCTTGACGGTTTTCCCCGGACTGCAGCCCAGGCCGGGTGGCTCGATGCGTTGCTCGAGGCTGAGCTCTTTGACAATTCGCGTCCGACGCGAGCGTGGCCGATTGTGGTGCGCCTCGACGTCGACTATAATCAATTATTGCTCCGGATTACTGGACGACGTTCTTGTCCCACCTGTGGACGGATCTATAACGTCCACCTTCAGCCGCCGCGCGTGGACGAATTGTGCGATGAAGCCCACGCGACGAAGCTGGTGACCCGCAACGACGACCGGTTGGAAGTCATCCGGCCGCGATTAATGGCTTATGAGGAGCAGACTCGTCCTGTGGCTGATTACTACCAGCGCACGGGCAGGCTGATCTCAGTGAATGGGGATCTGCCGATGGATGAGGTGACAGTCCTTATTTTCCGGATCCTCGAAGACCATCACGCGTGAGAACGAAGCATGGCGATTGTTTGCAAATCGGCGAGCGAAATCGAAAAGATGCGGCGTAGCGGCCACATCGTCCACCAGGTGCTGGATCATGTGAAAACGCTGGTCAACCCTGGTGTTACGACGATGGACCTGGAGCGGGCGGCCGAGACAAAGATCAAGGAGCTCGGAGCCAAGCCGGCTTTCAAAGGCTACTACGATTATCCGTGCGTGCTGTGCACGTCGGTGAACGAAGAGATTGTGCATGGGATTCCCTCGGAAAAGCGGATGCTCAAAGAGGGAGACATCGTCTCGATCGATTGCGGCGTAGTGCTTGACGGCTATTACGGAGATGCCGCGATCACAGTCCCAGTCGGCGATGGCCTGAAGCCGGAACTGCAGAAACTGTTGGAAGTCACGGAAGCATCGCTCTACCGCGGGATCGAGCAGGCACGCATCGGGAATTCGATCGGCGATGTTGGCGCGGCCGTGCAGGA
>DATEHP010000272.1:0-14929 GCA_035279505.1 Candidatus Sulfotelmatobacter sp.
CACGAAGGAAAAACCACTGACCATCGCAGCCTGCCAGGAGGCCGGCGCTACAGCTCTACCTGACTCCGTCGATTGAAATTTTGGTTTGGAGCCTGAATAGTAGTATCAGTAAATCGCAGCAGAGGATGAACCGGACGAAAGATGCTATCGGAAGCATATGCCAGGTACCGATTTTACCTGCGGCGGCGACCAACGATGCTGGCGGTGTTTTCGGTGCTGGCGGTTGTGTTCTTCCTCGGTGCGACGGTATTGTCGCGCGCCCATCAAGGCCAGAGGCAGGCAATCGGAGAGCGCTGGTTCCATCGCGGTGTCGCGGATCTGAATGCAAAGCGCTTTGATGCTGCGGTTACGGACTTCCGGGCGGCCCTGCTTTACTCGCCGGATGAATATTCCTACCAGCTCAACCTGGCCGAGGCTTTGATCGGAGAAGGACGCATGGGGCAAGCCTCTGCCTATCTGATCAATCTTTGGGAGCGAGAGCCGGAAAATGGCATTGTCAATCTTGAACTGGCGCGGATCGCAGCGCAGCGAGGGGAGACTGATAACGCGATCCGGTATTACCACAACGCGGTGTATGCCGTGTGGCCCAGCGGCCAGGAGGGGAAGCGACTGGAGGCGCGTCTGGACTTGATCGAACTCCTGTTGCGGATAGGCGCCACAGCGCAGGCGCAGAGTGAACTGATTGCGCTGGCGGAAAATACAGAGCATGATCCGGCGCTCGAAGAGCGCATCGGAAATCTTTTTCTTCGCGCGAGAGATTACGAGCATGCACTCGGCGCATACAACGCTGTGCTGAAGTCTGACCGGCATGATGCAGCCGCATTGGCGGGGGCAGGATACGCGGCGTTCGAATTAGGACGGTACCAGTTAGCTCACCACTACTTGCAGTCTGCAGTCAGTGCCAATCCGAACGATCCGGAAAGCGCGGAGCGGTTGAAGACCGCGCAATTGGTGTTGCACCTGGATCCGTTTCGCCGGCAGATCCCGACAGCGGAGCGCAACCGCATCGTGGCAGAAGCATTTGCAGCAGCGGGCCAGCGGCTGAAGATCTGCGTGCTCCCGACAGCCACGGCTACCGGGCCGGCAAGCGTGCCCTCTCTCAGCGACGAATGGGAACAGCTGAAACCCCAGATTACCGAAGCGGGATTGCGGCGAAATCAAGATCTGACAGAAAAGGCGATGGATCTGGTGTTTCGTATCGAGCGCGAAACTAATGGGGTGTGCGGGACACCGACGGGAACCGACCTGGCGTTGCTGCTCATTTCGAGAATGCACGAAGGAAGCTAATGGAGCCGCAGCCAAATACCGAGGACGTATTGGTGGAAGACGGAACCTTGCGTCCCGCCACCGCCTGGATTCAGGCACATTCGCCACTCACACTGTGGCGCTCTGTGTTCCGGGAAGATCGTTTGTTTCTAATTCTTTCGGTATTCATCGGAGTGTTCTCAGGGTTGGCGGTCGTGTGTTTCAGGTTTGCGATTGATTGGGCGCGGCTTTACCTGCTCGGAACTGGCGCAGTGTTGAGTCCTGTGCGGATGCTGCTGGCTCCGGCATTGGCCGGACTTGTGATTGCCGTTCTAGTGATCCATTTCTTTCCGACGGCGCGGGGCAGCGGAGTCAATCAGACCAAGGCAGCGCTTTACATTTTTAACGGCAACATTCCCTTCCGGACGGCGATCGGGAAATTTATTACGTCGGCGCTGGCGATTGGCTCCGGGCATTCCTTGGGGCCAGAGGATCCATCGTTGCAAATCGGGGCATGCATTGCCTCGGCGGTGGGGCGGAAGATGAGGTTGCAGCGGGACCGCATGCGGCTGATCGCCCCGGTTGGCGCGGCGGCTGGATTGGCGGCGGCTTTCAACGCGCCGATTTCGGCTGTGTTGTTCGTCATCGAAGAGGTCATTGGGCGGTGGACGGCTGGGATTTTGGGGTCGGTGGTTCTCTCTGCAATTTCCAGCGTGGTGGTAATGCGATGGTTCCTGGGATCGGAATCGCTGTTTCGGATTCCCGCGGTGGAGTTGAAGCGGCCCACAGAATTGATTGCGTACGCAGCGCTGGGAGTCGTGGGCGGACTGGCTTCGGTGGTTTTTTCCAGCGGAATCGCCTGGTTACGACCACTGTGCAAATCACTGCCGCGCTGGACGCAGTACTTGCAGCCCGCCCTAGCAGGGCTGCTGATTGGCATCATCGCGCGGCTGGGCGCACCACAAGTAATGGGAGCAGGCTACGAGTACATCGACCAGGTAATGCACGGGCAGTTTACGTGGGAATTCCTGGCGATGCTGGCGGGATTGAAGATTGTGGCGACATTGATGTCGTTTGTCAGCGGGACTCCAGGTGGAATGTTCGCGCCAACCTTGTTCATAGGGGCAATGCTCGGAGCTGCGGTAGGCGGGGCGGAGCATGTGCTATTGCCGCATCTTACGGGGTCGCCGGGAACGTACGCGCTGGTGGGCATGGGCGTTCTGTTCGCGGGATTCCTGCGCGCGCCGATGACGTCAGTATTCATGGTGCTCGAAGTGAGTGGGAACTACTCGATCATTGTGCCCGTGATCGTGGCTAACACTGTCGCTTATCTTATTTCGCGCGCATTGCAGCCGACCGCGATTTTTGATTTGTTGACCCGTCAGGATGGCCTGGAATTGCCATCGATGGAGGAGCAGCGCGAAGAGGACATTCTGCGGGTGGAAGACGCGATGCAAGCGGCGGAAGCGCCGGTGCTGGATGCGGAGAAGACGCTCGATCAGGCGCTCCAGCAGTTGGATCATTCCGAGATGGAGCGGGTGCTGGTGCGACTGGCACCGAGCGGGTGGGGCAGCGTGAGTAAACAAGAGCTTCTGACGATGGCGGCAGAAGGAAAAGGGACTACCACGCTGGGGGCGCTGCCCATCACACCGGTGCCGTGTTTGCATCCCGATCATCCGCTGGAAACCGCCTTGCGGTATGTAGACCGATGGCCGCTGGTTCCGGTGGTGAGCCGCGCGGATTTCCGGCACCTCGAGGGCGTGGTTACGCAGCGCCATGTGCTGGAGCGGTATCGGGAGTTTGGTGAGGGTTAGGTTCGGGTAGTCCCGGACGCATTCGTCCGCGGTTGCACGCTCAGTCTTAACTTCGAAAAACACCTTCAATAATAAGCAGAAAGAGCCGTCACCCAGTCGGCTTCTGGCACGCTCGCTTTGCTCGCGGGGCGGAGCCTTCGACTTCGCTCATGGCAAGCTGCGTCCGCCCCTACACGAGCAATGGCGGAAACTGGGTTGTTACCACGCTGTGCACTCTCTCCTTGAAAAATGGCGGGGCGATTCAGTAAGCTTTTGCCATCCCACGAAGGCATTGGCATGGTAGGACTGTATTCATAGCGCCCAGGGCAGAAGAGGTACCTCTCTTGATTAGACAGGACGATCGGATGCGGACTTCGTCTGTCGCTGCCAAGGCAAGGACTGCCGGCTGTTGTTGATGCTTTCCGTTCGTGATTCTTCAGTGAATACATTTTGATTACCGTTTACGCAATGGGGGAAAAGACCATGCTGGGTTCTTGGAAGAAGTTCATCGCTATTGGTGTCACTGCATTGGTGCTGGCTGCGGTGGCGGCCCTGGGACAAGGCGGGGCGACGGGTGCGATTACAGGGACGGTGCAGGATCCGAGCGGAGCATTCGTGGCCAATGCCACGGTCCGCATCACGAATCAGGATACTGGTGTGGTCGAACGGTCGGTCACGACCGGGCCGGATGGAGCATTCACCGCTCCGTTGATGCTGGTCGGGACTTATAGCGTGAGCATCCATGCCGAGGGCTTTGCCGAGGCGAAGGTTGCCGACGTAGCGGTGCGGGTCACCGAAACAACGCGTATGACGGCTAAGCTGACGACCAAGTCGGTGCAGCAGAAGATCGAAGTGCAGGCAGAAGTGCAGACGGTGGATACGAGCGACGCGACAACCGGGCAGGCGATTGAGAGCACGACGATCCGCGCGCTGCCGCTGGCCACGCAGAACTTTCAGCAGCTGTTGACGCTGTCGACGGGAGCGCAGAGCGAACTCAATGCCGCGGCGCAATTGGGCCGCGGGCAGGTGCGTATACAAGTGAACGGCCAGCGCGAGGACAACAACAACTATCTGATCGAGGGCGTCAGCGTCACCGATTACAATGTCGCGGAACTGACGAACACTCCCCTGCCGAACCCGGACGTGGTGCAGGAATTCAAGGTACAGACGTCTCTTTATGATGCCAGCCAAGGGCGCAATGGCGGGGGCAACATCAATGCGATTATGAAATCGGGCACGAACAGCATCCATGGCGATGTGTACGAGTTCTTCCGCAATACCGTGCTCGACGCCAACGAATATTTCCTGAAGCAGAGCGGGTCACCGCGACCGGTGATTCAGCAGAACATTTTTGGCGGAAGTCTGGGGGGCCCGGTGAGTCCCGGCGGGAAGCTCGGCTTCTTTTTCGTCAATTATCAGGGGACGCGCCAGCGAAGCGGTGATTCTCCGGGAACGTTGATCAGCACCTTTATTCCGTACGTGCCGCTGAGCGATCGGGGTACCGCGAATTCGGCGGCCCTGGCGTCGGACTTCGGAGTGCCGTCAGCCGATCCGGTTGCGGTGAACTTGCTCGCGTTTCAAAGCAACCAGTTTGGAGCGCCGGCGAATGGATATCTATTTCCGTTGCCGACGGTACCAGCTGGGACGGCCCCGGGCACGTCTGTGCAATTCACGGTGAGCAAGCCCGGCAAGTTTACCGATAACCAGCTGACCGCGAACTGGGACCATGAATTCCACGATTCGAGAGACACTGTCGCGGCGCGGTTCTTTTACTCCAATTCGGAGCAGGACATTCCTTTCGGTGCGGGAGGCCTGCAGGCCTCGCTGGGCGCGGCAGCCAGCACTTCGGATTTAAACTTCCCCTATCAACTGCCGATTCATGACCGGCTATTCATCATTTCTGAAACGCACGTGTTTTCGCCCAGGCTGGTGAACGACGTGCGGTTCGGGTTGATTCACATTAACAACACAGCCACCAATGTGAACCCGGTCACGGCAGGTGACGCCGGAATTACCAGGCCGACCAGCAATTTGACGCAGAGTATCTATAAATTTACTTTTCTCACCTCAGGTTTCCAGTTTGGGCCGACTCCACAGGCGAATCAGGCGCAATCACAGAACAACTACAACATCGTCGACAACCTGAGCTGGGTCCGCGGAGCCCACACGTTTACTGTCGGAGGTCAATACACGCGGGTCCGGCTGGACAAACTCTTTCCGCAGGTATTCAACGGGCAGCTATTCTTTACAAGTTCTGGTCCAGTTTCGGATTTCGGGAACTTCATTCAGGGAACACCCCCGTTTGCGTTCGGCGGTGGCGGGGTTTACAACCACGCTTACAAGCAGAGCAATTCCGCCGTCTTCCTGCAGGATGACTGGAAAGCCAGTTCCAAACTGACCGTGAATGTGGGATTGCGAACGGAGTTTCTGGGGGCGTGGACCGACGGAAATTGCCACATCGCCAACATTGAATCGGATCTCACGAACTCCGGCACTTATCCGTTCATCTATCCGAGTTGCGCCAGCAAGCTGGGGCTCTCGGGATTGACCGGGAGCGGGGCCGGATCCACATTTAAAAACAGCGTCTCCACCGGATTTGGACCACGCATCGGATTCGCCTGGGACGTTCTGGGGAATCACAAGACCACGCTTCGCGGCGGCTACGGCATCTACTATGTGCGCGAGGATGTGGGCGCGGTCGATCAGCTGAGCTTCCAAGCACCGTTTATTCCGATCGTGGCCTTCGCGACCACGCCCAGCTTCACCCTGGCCAACTACTTCACGGGAACACCCGCGACGAATGCCAATGCCGTTCCTCAAGCGGGTCAATTGTCCACCGCGTGGGTGCCGTGCCTGGCGCAGTTCACGGGATTCGTAGATGGAGGAGGGAACCCGACGAACGATCCCAATCAATTTCCCAGCTACAAATCCTGCAGCGGACCGGGACTGGATTCCACGCAGAACCTTTTTGTGCTGGAAGTGCCGCGTCGCTTCCGTGTGCCGAACACGCAGCAGTGGAACCTGACGCTGCAGCGGGAGTTCGGAAGAAGCTGGGTGCTGGAAGTCGGATACGTTGGAACGCGCGGCATCCATCTGCGCGAAACTCGCGATGCTATCCAGTCGGTGGATGCGACCAAGCATCCCATCACGGTCACGGACGTCACCACCAACCAGAGCTACACGATTACGCAGAACAGCGCGGCGAACGCGATCGCCCGGACTCCGGCTCCAGGGTTGAACGGGTATAGCGGTTATCAACTCTTTGCCAACGATGCTTATTCCATCTATCACGCGCTGCAAACCACACTTTCGCGGCGGTGGGGACAGAGTTACTTCCAGGCGGCGTACACCTTCTCGAAGAACATTGATGCAACATCGACGGGAAACACTGCGTTCAACACCGCCTACAACGATCAAAGCAACATCAACGCCTCGCGCGGCATTTCGGATTTTAATCGGCCGCACCGCCTTTCGGTGAGTTACGCATACGATCTGCCGTTCTTCTCGCACAGCACCGGGCTGAAGGACGGGGCGCTCGGGGGATGGCAGGTCAGTGGCGTTTCCATCTTCCAGACGGGGCTACCGTTCTCGATCTACGATTCGGCGGCGGGAACTGCGTTCCTTGGGGCAGGCAGCACGCCGTTGCTCGGAGCAAGTCTCGCTCAGGGTGCGACCGTGTCGAGCGGGCTTGCCGGCGGCAGCCTCAAGAACCGGCTCGTCAACGGATATCTCAACGCGGCGGCGTTTACGCCGGCTCCAGTTTTTGATCCCACCGACTGCGCAATCGATCCCAGCAACTTCTGCGTAACCGGATTCGGAGATCTCGGCCGCAATGTCTACCACGGACCCTTCCAGCAGAACTGGGATGTGTCGTTCCTCAAGCATTTCAAAATTGGGGAGCGGAACGATGTTCGCTTCGCAGCGGACTTCTTCAACCTCTGGAACCACACGAACTTCGCAGATCCAACGGTGACCGACGTGGAAACGGCTGGGTCGGCAAATAGCCCGTTTGGCAAGATCATCCAGACGAATGGCAACCCACGGCTGATTCAGTTTTCGCTGCGCTGGGCGTTTTAGAAAGTTAGAAGTTCCGGGCCGGAAGGCGATCGCCTTCCGGCTTTTTTATTTCTGCGAAACTCCTCATGGCGACGAACTTCTTAGTGCTCGAGCATTGCGACGTTAGAGCTGGTGGTGTGAACATGGAGGGCTACGGACTTTCCGTCACGGGAGGGAATCGCCCAACCCACCGTCGCATTTCTCGGGCGCCATGCGACGCGGACATTTCCCCGTAGATCAATTCGCAGGAGCGCGTTTTCTTTTTCACTGGGAGTCGCGGCCCACAGGCTCTTGCTGTCGGAGGCCCAATCGAGAGAAGCAATTCCCGGCCAACCGTGAATGCTCAACGACCGTTCGGGAGCGCCGTCGAGCGAAATCAGGCGGATTCGGGGTTCGTCGCTGCCCCACTTCCCTTTCGCGATGGCAAGCGTGGTCCCGTCCGGCGACAAGCTCCAGTTGTAGGCCTGGGCGAGTTCGTCCTTGATCTGGAGAATTTGCGTTCCATCTCCGTGGACCGAATCGAATTTGAAAAACGAAAGGGCAGCTTCTGTAATGACGCTGTACACGCACGCGGTGGCCGGGGCGCGTGCACATTGAAGATTCGTGATCCACTTGGCTCTGGCGATCTCTCGGGACGGGCCTCCAGTCAGCGGCATCGACATTAGAGGAACTTCGAAATTTTGGTCAGCCCACGTGGACGTGGGATTCGCCAAGTAAAGGAGTTGTGTTCCGTCCGGACTCAATCGGGGACCCATCAACTGCTGACTCCCAGAGAGCAGCAACTCAGGCATCGTCTGATCGATGGATTGTTTGTAGATGCAGAAGGTCCCCGTGCGATCGGAGATGAAAATCACCGATTTATTGTCGGTAGTCCAGTCAAAAGGCAGGTCCTGACGGTCATCAAGAGTCAGACGTTGCGGTTCCTGCAGAGCGCCCGAAGTTTGCAGCTTCGCAACATAGACATCGGGCTGTGGAACACCCTTCACGTATGCGATGCGCTTGCCGTCAGCGGAGGCACTAATACCAAACACCGCTCCCTGATCGTTTGTCAGGCGCACTGAGGCGCCACTTGGTTTCATTTCTGCATCGAGTTGAGTAGACCAGAGGTTCGAGTCCGCCTGGCGCGGCCGGGGTTCCTCGAGGGTATAGATCAAGCGGCCGTCAGGAGCCCACGCCATGGGAGCATTGAGTCCGGCCAGGGACAGAACAACGGTAGGGCGCGCGCTTCCACCTGCTTGCGAGGAAGAGCTCAAATCGGCAACCGCGATCGTGCCCTTTGTGCCGTATCCATAGGTGTATCTGGCGGTGGTGTAGGCGATCTTCTTGCCGTCGGGCGACCAACTGATCGTGCCAAACAGGTCGCCGTCCTCGCCCAGCAGTTCACGCGGCGGGCCTCCATTCAGTCCCGCGAGCCAGATCCGCTGGTGCAGAGACTGACCGGCAACGAATGCGATCTCCTTCCCATTGGGCGAGATCGAGGGCTGAGAGCCATCATCGACAACTTTGCGAGCGCTGCCGCCGAGGACGGAAATATCCCAAAGGCTCGGTCTGCGATTGGCTGTGGCCAGGGCGACGATCATGTGGTCGCTATCGGGAGCCCAGCTGATTGAAGTTGCCGACATCTCCTCCGGCAAAGCAATGGGGTGAGTTTCTCCCGTATCAATCTGGCGGAGATAGAAGCCGGTCTCGTCCGAAAAGGCCAGGTGACGGCCGTCGCGTGAAATCGCGGCGGTGCGTACCGGATCGCCGGCAGGGTTAGCCGTCAGGCGCGTGATGCGACCGGGTGCGGGAGGATGCGGCGCCAGAAACAAGCCAACGCCAAGCCCCATCAGGACAAGAGCAACTGCAGCCACGACGCCGGCAATCCACCAATGATGGCGGCGCGGGGCTAAGATCGGCACAACCGCGGCCGACTCTCTTTCGATAGCGTGGTCTGCATTCGCCAGACCAACGCTAACCGGCGCCAAGAACCGGTATCCGCGGCGCGCCACAGTCTCTATAAAGGTGGGATTCTCGGCGGAATCTCCCAAGGCATCGCGCAGACGCCGGATGGCAGCATTCAGGCTGTGGTCGAAGTCGACATAGGTATCGGCAGGCCAGAGGCGGTGGCGCAACTCCTCCCGGGAGACGACTTGCCCGGGACGATCCAGCAGCTCGGTTAGTACCTGAAAGGGCTGCCCCTGAAGCTTGACCTTGATTCCGTTGCGGCGGAGCTCTCCAGCGTGCAGGTCGAGTTCAAAAACTCCGAAACGGCGCGTCGAAGGGTTATCGGTGCCGTTCGTGCTCCCCACAATCGGCAAGTTTAGCATTCTGATGGCTCGATTCCCCATGTCATCTCGCTGTGTAAACATTTGACGCGCCAGAGCTTAGCTTGTCACCCACGTTTCATCCGGCGGTGATGCGCCGGGCATTGAGGCACCCATCCCGCTCGACCACCTTGGTGGAGATACGGAGGTTGGGGCTATGGGGTTCAGCAGCCGCTGGAAATTGGTTCTCGCGAGTGTTTTGTTATGGGGTGGGGTCGCCACGGCGCAGGATAGAAGCTCGGAAATAACGGTCCAGGTGCACGATAGTGCCGGTGTGAAGCCGTCGGTCTTGAGAAAGGCGGAACGGGAGGCAGGGCGACTGTTCGATGCGGCCGGTATCGAGATTCAATGGGTGAACTGTGGGGAGAGGTTTGAATGCCGACACATCCTGGGGCCGAAAGAGTTCGTGCTTCACATCGTAGCTGGAGGCCAGACCCGGAGCGGTTTCGTTTTTGGCGAGGCCTTTCTGGGAGAAGATGGGTGTGGCCAATATAGTGACGTCTTCTTCGACCGGCTCAAAGAAGCACAAGGAGACGTTAGTCTCGCGCTATTGTTAGGTGCCGTCTCGGCACACGAACTGGGTCACCTGCTACTGGGGTCGAATTCCCACTCGCGGATCGGCATTATGGAACCGCGGTGGCAGCAGGACAGTGTGCAGAAAATCGGGAAAGGAATGTTGGTATTCACGCGAGAGCAGGGTGAATTGATGAGAAAACGGATTCAGAAAGAAGAGGATTTATCAGCTCGCATGAGGTCGGCAAGCAAGTTGACGCGCGTCGATTACTAGAATATTCGCACTGGCCGGGCGCGGGGGATGCCCGGCGCTACGGTTTGAGTGACGACACGAAGGCGGCGATGGCGATCATGTCATCCACACTCAGCTTCACGACCTGCCGGCGCATTTGCAGTGACAGGGCTCCTGAGCGCGCGCCGGACTTCATATCAAACAATTGGCGGATGATGTAGCTGGGCGAGCGTCCGGCGATTGGCGGGACATTTCCGCTTCCGCGAAGGCCGGGACCGTGACACTTGGCACACGGGGACATCTTGCCGTCTCCTCCGCCGATGACCAGCCACTTTCCCCGCTTGAGGCTTCCTTCAGGAACATATGCGACGAATCCTGACGTGTCGTCGCGCAACTCCGTGCGTTCCAAGTCTTCCGGCATTTCAATGATGCGCTGGCCGATGGGTTCGGTGGCGGCAGGCGTATCCGCAACCAGCATCCATCCGGCGACGTGCGTCTTGGGGACGGTGCCGGTTTCCACAATGCGGATCCAAGGCTTGCGCTCCAGCTTGGAAAAATACGCTGCTGCGGCGGCGGTCTCCTGGTTGGTCGCCTTGGTCTCACGGGAGATCATGTTCGCAACCGGCAGATGCCGGGACTCGGAGCTCTTGCGGGCACCGCTGCGAAAGTCAGTCATCTGGTGGATGATGTAGTCCGCGGACAATCCGGCGAGGCTCGAATTCTCGGGGCGTCCCAAGCCGTTCGGCAAGTGACAATAACCGCAGGCGTAGACATCCGGCTTGCGGCCGTGGGCCACGATGTCGGGCATGGGCGCGTGATCCGCGGGATGCCAGTCGGGAGGATTGAAGAGGTCCTGCGTTTGTGCAGTTGTAAACACTGCGTCGGTATTAGGAACGTGGCGGGGGTTGTCGTCGGGCTTGGGGGGAGCGGTAGTGGGTGGGTTGATGCAAAAGGCCCAGTAGGGAGTGGACTGGTTAGGGGTGTCAGCCAGGGCGATGAAGGCAACGATAGGCAGGAAGAATATGAACAGCAAGGGACGAAGATGGGCCATGCAGATACTGTAATGCGTCGGTCGGCGAGAATGGATTCCAAATGTAGTCTCGGACGCCTCGTCGGGTTGCACGCAAGAAGTGTGCAATGAAGACTGCCGATTATGAGGTAAGAGCCGACACGACTGACACCGCCGAGACGCTCGCTTTGCTCGCGGGGCGGACGAATACGTCCGCCCCTACACAATCTTTTAGTGGGAGTTGGCTTCTTCGATCAGGGGACGGAGGGAATCTACCGAAACCCCGAGCGTGCCGCCGGAGAAGCCGTCCATATAAGCGGAATTCACCCCAATGACTTCGCCCTTGGAATTGAAGACGGGACCGCCGCTGCCACCATGGGCTGTAGGGGCGTCGTAGATGAGCTTGTCGCCGACTACGTCACCCAAGTGCCCGCAGGTGGTCGAAGGACGGATCAGTGACAGGGCAGCCAATTCGCTGGCCGCGTTGATGTCGTTATGACGATAGGCCAGCCGCTCGTAAATTCCAGAAGGAGACTTGGCGACCATGCCGGCGATGCCCATGGGATAACCGATCACAGTCACGAGCTGTCCGGGCGCGCCGGTTGACTTCGCGAGTGGAAGGACGGACAACGCATGAACGGCGTTCGCGTCTTCGGCTCGGACCACCGCGAGATCGGAGGTTTTCGACACTGAGGCGGGAGCGAGATTCACCGGGGTCGGCGAGCCCGGGAAAAAAATAACGAGGCTCTCGATGGTGCCGAGGGCTCCCTCGTCGATGAGTTTCTGCGCTTCGGAATCGCCGTACCAGGGCTCGGCGACGTGGCGGTTGGTGGCGATCAGGCCGTCGCCCACCAGGAATCCGGTGCCGGAAACGCGGGCACGAATATTTGGCCGATGATTCGGGAACCCCACTTGATACACACCATAGATGTATCCGATGGAATTGCGGTAGCGATTGAGCACGACCGCCGGCATGGATTGTTCTTGCCGGAGTTGCTCGACTTCAGCGGTGAGTTCGTGAACCCGCTTTTGCAGGTCGTCGGGGGGAAGTCCTTGCGCAGCCATTGGGCCGTAATAGTGGACCATCGCGACAGCTCCCAGCAGCATCATGACGGCAAGAACGCCCTGGATCATCTGCTGCCAGCTCTCGCAAACGATACTCGATTCCGGCTGGGACTCGGTTTTGGGCGTGGGGTCGGGAAGATCGGGCGGGTTTTCGGTCTCGGCCATGAAGTTGGTGTGGCGCGTGCCAGCTGATTTCAGGGGTTTTCCTGAGCACAGCAGCACGGACCGTTATCTTCGCCTCTTTGGTGCTGCTTCGCTACGGTACCGAAGGGGATGTACGGGGGTTACGTTGGCACCGGTCATTGAGTCCCGGACGCATTCGTCCGGGATGTTGCGCTTGAAGTCTGCGATGGAAGGGATTGATAGTGCTAAGAGAGTTGGGCAAATGATACTGCTGTACGCTCGCTTGCTCGCGGGGCGGACCCTTCGACTTCGCTCAGGGCAAGCTGCGTCCGCCCCTACACTAACGCGGATCGATGCCCAGGAGGTTGGACATTTCGTCGTAGAGGAATCCTTTACCTGGACGATAGGGCTGGAACCAACGACCGTCGATCACCAGTTGCGGGATGGCGCGCTTGCCCGTAGCCCGGATAACGTCTTCGGCGGCACCGGGCGTAGTCTCGATGTCAATTTCTTTGTAGGGAATATTGTGTGTGGCGAGAAAGCGTTTTGCGGTCCGGCAATCGGGACACCAGAAGGCGGTGTAGAGCGTAATCTCCATCAATAAGATTTAACCACAGGCCCCATACGGCACGCAGGGAATCCTTTTATACCTTCTCTAGTTGGCGATGGGTCCGTTCATTGACTACGTTCCCTGTATTGAGTGTTGTAGCAGGCTCGAACAGCAAGAACCAGCATTCTTCCTCGGCGACTGGCTTGTGCTCCACACCTCGAGGGACCACTACGAACTCGCCCTCCTCGATCCATTCGTGATGGTCGCGATATTCCATGCGGAAGCGGCCCTTGACGACAAGGAACAGTTCGTCTTCGTGGTCATGGTGGTGGAAGATAAACTCTCCCTTGATCTTGTCCAGCTTCACGTATTGGCCGTTGAGTTCGGCGGCGATGTAGGGCTTCCAGTATTCGGAGATATGGGAGAACTTCTCGGCGAGGTTGATCTTGGGCATGGTAGTGGGATTGTTTCAAAGCAGGAAAAGTCGCAAGAAGTTTCCATCAGCACGAAAAGAGTAGCCCCGGACGCATTCGTCCGGGGGTTGCCCGTGGAGCGCGCAATAAGAGAGGTTAGGTACCGAGGCAGATCTAGTAGTACGAGACGCAGCCGGCACGCGTCGCTTCGCTCCGCGGGGCGGACGAATGCGTCCGCCCCTACACGAGCACCTGGAATTCCCATCGCGGGAATAGCTTCTCTTTTTTTCTGCACAGCCTAAGCTTCTTCAATCTTTGCGTGCCAGAATTCAGGCATGCAGTTCTACCGGCGCAACCTGCCCCATCTCCAAAAGGATTTCACGCCGCATTTCATCACTTTCGTCACCAAATTTCGTTGGATCTTGCCGCCAAGCGCGCGCGACATTGTGCTTTCGTCCTGTTGCCATGATCATCGTAAGAGGTATGAACTGTACGTGGCAGTAGTCATGCCGGATCATGTGCACGTGATCCTCACGCCGCTGATCGACGCGAGGGGTACCGAGATCTTTTCGTTGATCAAGATCATGCAAGCCATCAAAGGTGCCTCGGCACGAGCGATCAATCAGCAGTCCAAGCGGACAGGCGTTGTGTGGCAGGAAGAGTCATTTGACCACGTGCTGCGTTCATCGGAAGGACTGGACGCAAAAGTCGAGTACGTTTTGCAGAACCCGGTACGCCGAAGGTTGGTTCGCGATTGGCGCGACTATCCCTGGGTATGGCGGAGGGAGGATAAAGCTGCCTTCGACGTCCAGCGAGTAGTGCCTCAGAACGTGTAGCCCCGGACGCATTCGTCCGGGGTTGCGCGTGGAGCGCGCAATAAGAAGGGTTGGTATCAAAGCAAGTCGTGCGGTGTGAGATGCCGCCGCACGCGTCGCTCCGCGGGGCGGACGAATGCGTCCGCCCCTACATGAGCGGGTTAGAATCCAGGCGTGCCTTGGTTCTGGTGTCCGGTGTGAAGCGTCAGGCGGACGCCGCGCTGGTTGTTGAGTTTCGTGGTTGTCGTCCAGTCTACGTCGTCGCTGCCTATGACGCCGCTTCCGCCGCCAACCAGCGAGTAGGTGATTCGGCTGTCAGAGTAACCGTACCCGCTGACCGACAGGACCGTGCCGCTATTTAAAACGAACACCGGCATGCCAGGTGCGCTCTCGACATGTGCTGGAAGAGAGGCGCTGCGCGTCACATAGCTCGCATAGCTTGTCTGCGGGACGGACGAATCGCCGACTGGACGGACCGTGAGTTGCGGACGGGCACTCTTGGTTTGCGAGGCGCTGTAATCCTCATTGTGCAAACGTCCGAAGAAGTGCCATCCCGGGCCGTACGTCTGGGCCATCTGCGGGATCTGGACGTCGTCCATGAGGCGAAGGCTTAGGACCGTTTCGCCTTTCAGCTTGGGGCGCGGGCCGCGCGCCGGGAGCATGATTACCTTCCACGGCCAGAGCGGAGGCAGCATCCACTCGATGACATCGCGGCGCGGATGTCCTTTGCCGTCGATCTTTCCCTGCTTGTCGACTTTGTAACCGCGGGTGGAGATCACTTTCGCTTCGAGAGGAAGATCGCCGCTGGG
>DATEHP010000273.1:0-3897 GCA_035279505.1 Candidatus Sulfotelmatobacter sp.
CATGAGAGGCCGAGCAACAGAATCGAAAGTAGCAGGAAAATTTGTCGCATGTTGAACCCTCCAGATTAACTTAGTCGATTCCCAAGCTTCGGAATGGACGTGGCAGTCCGCCACTCCTGGAGCGCGATCAATCTGACATAGAATTGTCCATTGGATTCCCTTAGGGGACCAATACAGCGATCTCTGGAGAACGTTCGAGGTTTACCCGTAGCGGACTTAAAACCACATCTCGAAACCCACCCCTTACGAAAACGCCAGCGGTATTAAGTGGAAGAAATATAGGTATTGCTGGTGCCGGGAGGGGGAGTCGAATCCCCAAGACCCGAAGGTCGGCGGATTTTGAGTTCAACAGTCGGTTCTGAACCGTTAGGAAAATTCTGTACTCTATCTGATTCTTCAACCGCTTACCAGCAAACCCATTCGCCGGTACTGTTACTTTGCGTCGGTCGCTAATCCCTTCGGCCACTGGTGCCCAGGGTGCCCAAGCACTATGATCCTAAAACCAACGGAGCGGCGTATGTCAGACACTCCCGTTCGCGGTGACTCCCGAAGAAGAAGCACTCGGGTTGTATTGAAGATCGTGATTTTGGTTGAAGGTGTCGCTGAGCCTCTGATGTGCGATGGAGTGACACTCGTCGTCAACCGTCATGGAGCACTGATCTCCGCTGGCGCTCCTCTTCGCAATGAACTGAAAATCAAAATTCAGGTTGTCTTAACAGGCATGCGTGCTAACGCGAAGGTTGTTCATGTTGATCCCGGGCGGCCTGAGGTATGCGGAATCGCTCTAGAGAAACCGGAAAACATTTGGGACTTGCCGAGTCCGCCCGACGACTGGTTCGACCATGCCCGGGACTATGCTGGGAAGAGCAAGGATCTTGTGTCCACTCTCGCCTTCCTGTCCTTGACAATCTCGAAACCGCTTCAACACCCGAAATCGGAAGATGAGTGTAAGCAGGATATTTCAACAGTTGACAGCCCACCTCGGCCCGGTCCGATAAAATGGCCCAATGTTCGCTGCGCTGCTACACGGCGGGTGGGACACCATCATCGCTGCGGTACTCTTCTGGCTGTCGCCGTTCGTCGTTTTGTTCTTAGTCGTGAACTGGGTGATGCGGTGGAGACGCAAACGACGGTGGTCCGGCTCGTAGCCGTGGCGTGTCGATAAGCGAAATCGCGATGTATCGCCAGTCCACCAGCCTCTAGCTAATCGCACGACCTGATTTTCCCTTCCATCGGAGGAAACCGGGCTGTCGCTTGACATCGAAGAGAAATCTATAATGCGGGCATTAAGAAAAACAGTCGTTTCCGTCAATGAAATCATTTTTTCGCATGGAAGACTGACGTGGGAGACGGAGAGGGCGATACGATAAACACGTCCCCGATTGAGCGCTTCGCGGGACTGGCGCTTGTCACTGCAGGTGTTCTGGAACTGGTGGTGAACTCTGTCCTCACCCCGCTGCTGCCGCGCGGCGTTTCCTTCGCGCAGACGGTTGTGTCACCTGTATTCGTTTGGCGCGAAAGCATAGCCTTCAGTTAGCGCGGCATTGCTCCTGTTCGGCACGGTTGGGCTTTACTTGAGGCAGCCGCAGAGAGTGGGGAAGGTTGGCGCAGTGGCATTTGCAATGGCCTTCTGTGGCAGTGCTCTTCTTCTGGGCGTCGAATGGGCGCAGCTGTTCGATATCCGTGATTTTGCACGCCGCTCGCCGGATACCCTTAATGCCCTGAACGCAGCGCATGGACCAAGTCTGTCCGACATCGGTGGCCTGATCGTGCTGAGTACCTTCACGATGGGATGGCTCGCGATTGCTGCGGTGACGATTTGGACGAGGATACCATCGCGGATGGCATCAAGCATTGTGCTTGTCGGCTTTTTCCTTATCCCTATTTTGCGGCCAATCTTGCCGGGCCTGCTAGGTCCGATTCTCGGCAATGCAGTCTTGGCGAGCGGATGGACGTGGTTGGGTCTTGCACTCTGGCGTGGTCGCATGACAACACGCTCTAAACCCTCGTCGGGGGCTAATCAGTGATTGAGGATGTTACGCCAGACTTCTTGAAGTGAACGGAACTCGGCATGGCTGCTTCACGTGGCCGCCTTGGAATGGCAGAATTTGAACGTTATGGCGACTTTTCGCAAACTTAAGCCGCCGCGCCGATACAAGAACACATCCCAGTCGCGCCCGACCCCCCCGGCCCACAGGGGGAATAAGCCGTCAATGGGTCAATGTGCTCAATGAGGATTTGAGCCGGAGATCAACCCTAGCTTGAACAGAGTGCCATAACCATACTTGCCGCCCTGATTTGTGGTGCCGAACAAGTTGCCCGCCGCGTCCAGGCTGACACCCGCAAACGGATGGCTTCCATCTGCGCAGTTCGCTGCAGAGCAGAAATTGTAGAGCACATCGTAATGAAGGTTTCTGCTCAGCTTGAATACGGTGCCGCCACCATTGGCTCCGTTCACTGCCGTGGTGCCATAGAGGTTGCCCGCCGAATCCCGCACCAGGCCAGCCTGAGGGTAGGAGCCGTCAGTGCAATTTGGGGCCGAGCAAAAGCTGTAAAGCACTTTCTCACGGCCCGCGGTAGTCACCCTGAAGACGGCGCCGCTGCCATTCGCGCCGCCGCTTGCGGTGGTGCCATAGAGATAGCCGGCGGCGTCCCGGATCAGAGCCGCAGCAGGACCTTGTCCATCCGTGCAATTTGGGGCCAAGCAGAAGCTGTAGAGCACCTTCTCCATGCCCGAGGGAGTGAGCCTGAAGACGACACCACCACCATTCGCGCCGCCATGTACGGTGGTGCCGTAGAGGTTGCCGGCAGCGTCCGCGATCAGTCCCGCGTAGGGCCCGGACCCGTCGACGCAATTACTCGCTGAGCAAAAATTGTAGAGCGCGACGCTGTGATTCGTTTTGTCGAGTTTGAAAACGGTGCCGCCACCATGAGTGCCGCCACTGAGTGCAGTGCCGTAGAGGTTGCCGTCCGCGTCCTGGATTAATCCAGCATTGGGTCCCCACCCGTCGGCGCAGCTCGAACAAAAGCTGAGGAGGGCATGCTCCCGGCCCGCAACGTCTACTTTGAACACGGTTCCCCCGCCGGGGTCTGCGCCGCCGCTCTGTGTGGTGCCGTATAGGTTGCCAGCCGAGTCCTCGATTAAGCCGGCGGAGGGAAACTTCCCGTCTTTGCATTCTGACGTACCGCAGAATCGATGGAGAACCGTTTCCTTACCCGTGACATCCAGCTTGAACACCGTGCCTCCACCATAGACATTCCCGCCCCCCTGTGTAGTGCCGTATAAGTTGCCCGCTGCGTCCTCGATCAGTCCAGCTACGGGACCCGCACCGTCCGTACATTTCGAGCCGCCGCTAGAGCAGAATGTGTGAAGAACTTGAAAGTCATAGGTGGGCTGAGTCAGCTTCTCTTCCGTTTGTGCGAACAGCGTGAGATTGCAAAGTGTCATGATATACAAGCCGACAATGGACTTTTTCATATTTTTCTCCTTCGGCTCTCAGCTGGAATCTGTGCTGTGCTGATAGTTTCGGATGTGGCCCCTTCTCCCCTCGGCAGCTCCTTTCACTGCTCGAGCAGAAGAAGCCGCAACCAGTAGGATCGAATCACCGCAGGCGAGAAAAACTCTTAAATCTCCGGGTAATTCTACCCTTAGGCTGTCTGACGTCAAATGAACTTATCGCAAAAAAATGATCGAATGCGGAAGCCAGCCAAACCGTACCTTGCTCCGTCGGCTGCGCCGAGCTCCTAGCTAGAGTTATCAGATGGGATGAGAAGGCCGGTCTCCGACGGGATGCTGTACGCTCCCAAGTTATCGACGTGCTCAGAGGCACAAGAGATAAAGGAGACCGGCAATGAAGAAGGTTAGCACCGCAGGGACGAAGCAGAGCAGGAATATTT
>DATEHP010000274.1:0-3258 GCA_035279505.1 Candidatus Sulfotelmatobacter sp.
CACAACTCAAACTGCAACTCGCGCAGCAGACGCTCGAACCAGCGTGAGTGTCCGCTGGACTCCATCCCAACACGCACGGCTACATCCCGCTTCTGAAGTTCCCGGTAGAACTGCTCAGCCTGCTCGGGATGCGCCAAGCGCGGTTCGCTCAGTTCACCTGTGTCTGTGTCTACGCAAGCAATTTGTTGGAAGCCCGGATGATAGTCACATCCTATAATCAGCATGTTCGGCTCCTTTCCTCCGAGCCCTTTGGTGGTTAGCGCTTCCAAAGTTTACTCGGGCCTCGGAGCCGACATTGTTTATGGAATCATTACGCTCAAAACCCCGGCTCCACGATTCGGATGAGTTATTGGGAACCACCATTCAGCACTAGTTCTGAGCGCAACGAGTAGGCACTGGGGTCCACCATCTTGAAGTGTCTGGCGAAATCTAAGAAAGCTTCGTCGAACTTCTGATCGCCACTTAGCAAAGTGATGACTACGGTCTGCGGTTTGCGTCCACATCTCTTAGGCAGGTTTGTGAACAGAGAACTTTGCTCCGTCACAAATTCGACTGGAATCTTGAAGGTTGCATCCTCCACGGTCACTTCACCCGATTCACCGGGTTTGTGCTTCGGATAAACAAGCTCCACCCGAACGCGATAGTCGTTTTGAGCAATGGGGTGCTCGACGCGGCCTTTCACGATGACTGTATCAACGGGACACTGTGCGTGTGCCACGACGCAGAGAGGGAAAACAGCGAGCAGAACTCGAATCAGCTTCTTCCTGAGAGCGGAAGGCATACCACCCTTCCTTTCGTTGCCACTACCAAACAGACAATTCTAGACCTCGATTGTTGCAAAATCCCCATTGCGCTTATTGTCCTCGCGTCCCTTCCCTTTGCGAACGTTGGGGTTCGGCCTGAATCTCTTACCGCAGCTTTCCGCGAAGCACAGTGATCGATCCGGCTGCGAGTGTGTACATGCCATCGGGTGTCGCGGCGATGGTGATGTTCTTATTCTCACCAGGATTGTTGGCATACTGCACAAGAGCAACAGATCCGACGAAAGGATGGCTGACGTGCTTGTCATCCGCGATTGCGAGATGAACCGGGTGCGCCGCGTTCAAATCGTGGTTAATCAGCATTAACGACCAGTTCCCGTCGGGACGTTTGACGGCATATGACATAACCACGGTCCGATCGGCGGCGTCCTTGAGGTCGGCCGACGCGGGGAAAATCTTGTTCGCTCCCGCCTCGTGCTGCAACCACTCGAAATTAATGATGTGTGCGGAAGAATACGGAGTGTATGCAGGGGTGCCATACGCGCCGCCGCCATCAGCGCCACCCTCGGGGTCGAGGCTTCCGTGACCAGCAGCGCCATTATTGATTGCCGGACGATAGAACGCTGTGCCTCCCTGTTCAAAGAATGTGCCAAACGCATCGCACTCCCAGATTGAGCGGCCAGTCACGCCCAAGTAGCCGGGTCCGCTTGGTCCCGCTATGATTCCACTCTCGGAAATAATCAGCGGCACATCGGTGGGAACGCCGTCCTGACGCCACATGTGCAGGACGTGTTTCATGATCCCGGGTTCCAGGTAAAGGGACGTCCAGTCGTTCGGTGGAGTGAATCCGTTGATCATGAACGGGTAGTGTTCGAACGACATGAATGAAAGATCTTTGAGGTGTCCGTGGGCTTTCAGGTAATCGACGAACCGCTCCATCCAGGAAGTGCGTCCCTGCTCGTCCGGCCACAGGGTGATGTCTTTGTCGACCCCTTCGAAAATCGGACCGCCCAACTTGGCGCTGGGCGTTAGCTTGTGGACTGCATCCGCGACTTGAATGTAAATGGCACCATAATCTTCCGGCGTCATGTGCTTGCCGTCGCACTCTTCTCCGACTTCAATTCCCACTACTGGATAACCGCGCTTGTGAATGTAGGAAACCTCGTTGGCGCAATCTTCGGGAGTGTTATAAATCGCGGCACACGCGACCAGCGCCGGATGGCCCATGGTTAATCCACTGGTAAAGAAGTTGTCCATGCCGTTGTATTGATCGCGGCCGCCGGTGATCAGATTGTCAGCCTGGTGCCAGGGATCGATCGAAGAAGCGAAAAACGACCCCGCCAAGTCTGCCTCCGAACCGGCGATTACTTCCTGGTCTCCGGCGCCCGCGAGAACTGGCAGCGGCCCAGGTCCGGGTTCTTTGCCGTTCGGCGGATAGACAACTGCATATTTTCCTGCGCCGTCGATCGTACCGGCAGACAGCGTCTGAAGGGCGTAGCCGACGCAGTTTCGAATATCCTGCGAGCCGTGTGTATCGCAGGTCCCGGAGGATTTCGACATCAAAACGCGGACGAAGCGCGTCGTGACCGGCTCATCCGAAAGTTTCAGCCGAACATCGCCGCCACTGCCGTTCAGCACCGCGCCTAATGAGAAAGTCTTCCACATGCCGTTCGGGCCCATGTCCCAGTCCATCGCGTTGTTGTCGCCGACCCAATACTGCACCACATAAACCACGGCATACGGATTGACCCACTGGATATGGATTGCATTGACTGCGCGCGCCGTACCCATGTCGATCACCACCCATTGCGGGTGCAGCGTATCGCTCTCACCGGTGAAGTGGCTGGTCAGGTAAGGATTGCTCTTCCAGTAACTTTGAAAACCAGCTACCAACGGTGAGTCGCCGCTGGTCATAAAGTCGCGATGGGGCAACGAATACGAGTAGCCGTAGTGAATCGGTTCGCCCAGGTCGGCGCTGCCTACGTAGTATCCGCTCTTTG
Organism: Candidatus Sulfotelmatobacter sp.; assembly: GCA_035279505.1. Classification (GTDB taxonomy): domain Bacteria; phylum Acidobacteriota; class Terriglobia; order Terriglobales; family Acidobacteriaceae; genus Sulfotelmatobacter. The sequence goes on from DATEHP010000274.1 coordinate 2,762, forward strand.
TCGCTGGATCGCTCCACGAGCCATTTTCGTTCCAGTGCCAGGCCGACAGGCGCAACTCACTGTTGTTGCGCATGGTGATGGAACCCCAACCAAGGTTTTTGACGCCCTGAATCACCTCGGGCTTGCTCAAGTTGTCCACCTGCGCCTTGCTCAGATCGTCCATCCAGGCCCCAGTCGCGGTATCGGGATAGATCGTATTCAGTACGTGCTGCGGTGTAACGTCAACGTGGACCGTGGCCACCGAATCAAGCGTGCCAACCGGGGCAACCGAATCCGCCGGGAGCTCCTCGCGATGGTGTCGTGGTTGAGGCGTTTGCGTCTGAGCCGTCTGTGCTTGAGCCGCTTGAGCACGAACGCGCAAAGGAAAGCGCATGGACACCGCCATCAGCCCGAACGCGGCAACCGCAACACACAGCCAAATGCGAGACGAGATCCGTAGGTCAGAACCGGTAATCATGCCGTTATGCCTCGTATTAAAACGATTGAATTGAGGGATT
>DATEHP010000275.1:0-20475 GCA_035279505.1 Candidatus Sulfotelmatobacter sp.
TCAATCAGGGGTGAAGCGCAGCAAGAAGGCCCGCAGCCAAAGCGCAAGGTTCAAACGAGAGTGGTCGGGGACGCCAAACTTCTTCGCTAGTGTTTACGCGCCTTCCGTAAGATTCCGGCAATCTAGTAAAGTGACCGAGAACGGTGCTTACTCCAGTTCTTACTCCAGTAGCGGCGCGAACGTCAGGCGCTTTCCGGGTTCCGGCGCTATCCGTCGCGCTCGCCGTCGAAGCAGCTCGAACGGCAGCGAAACAGGCTAGGGGAGCGGAGTTCGAGCGAATCCCGCGAACGGAAGCGCCAGCCGTCTGGTAGTCGTCAAGCGCCGGAATCCTTCCCGCCTCCTTATTATGAGGTCTACTTCTAGGCGTGTAGCTGTCCGCTTCTCAGACACAATGACGAAGGCGATCTTGGTCTCGTCTCGAACTCGGGCTACGCTCCGATTGGGGGTCTACCCCGAGGAGTCGCCGTATGCGTAGACGGCGCTGCCCCGTCTGCAAGAAGCCACTCACCCAGAAGGAATTCGATGCCGCTCTCGGAATCCTTGAAGCACGCGAGAAGCAGCTCCACACCGAGACCGCGGCTCTCCAGAAGCAGCTCGCGAAGGCACGCGAGCGCGTTAGGAGCGCGAAGCAGGACGGGCGTCGCGAGGGCCAGGAGGTCGAGCGTCCTCACGCGTCGTCAGTATCCCGACGACCTGCGCACGCTGCTGTTCGCTCAATCACTTGCGAGTCGAACCTTGAAGTCGGCAGGGGTGTAAAGTCAACCCCCTGCGAAAACACCAGATGATAGCGAATCTTCCCGGTCTCCGTTATCCGCACGCCTGGGCCGGGCCGGTAAGGACCCACTGCGATGCTCGCGAAGTAATTCCTTCGATTAGGGAGCATTGACAGAGAAAGATCGATTTTCTAGACCGTCGGGGGAGTGAATACAGGGTTAACTGTATAGGGAAAGACAGGCTCAACTGTTCAACTAGGCACAGTCGCTCACCTGGTTGCCATCAGTGACTGAGAATATCAGCGTACAAAGGGCGAACGCCTTCCACTCCTTCGGCGAGCTATCGCCTTCCGAACACATCGCGCAATTTTACGAACACGATCAGGAACTGGTCGACACTTTGATTCACTTTATTGGCGGCGCACTCTCAGATGGCGAGAGCGCGATCGTTATCGCAACGAAACCTCACCTCGCAGCTCTCGAACAAGCATTGCAAGATTCACGTGTGGATGTGGCCGACGCACTCATCCAAGGTCGCTACATCGCATTGCTGGCCGACGAAGCTCTTCGACACTTTATGGTGAACCGGTGGCCAGACGAGAGGCTGTTCACCGACTTCGTGACGAAGCTAATTACAAGAGCGCGTGCAAATGGTCGTCGAGTACGGGCTTTTGGAGAGATGGTTGCACTTCTCTGGTCAAGAGGTGACGGCGCCGCTACGCTTCGGTTAGAAGAGCTATGGCAGCAGCTCTGCAAGGTCGAAGAATTTGCACTCTTCTGCGCCTATCCAAAGGCGGGATTCACCGAGAAATCGCGCGAATCGATCCACGACATCTGTGTTACTCACTCGAAGGTCATCTAATTACCTGCCCGACGGAACAAGCTATCCTCACGCCTTCCAAACATAAAAATGTTCATCGTCTGACGAAGAGGCGATGCGAATTTTTTCCTTGGAGGCGGCGCGAACGATCGCTGAACGAAGGTTAAGCACCGGTATACCGAGACTCGCTAGCGGAATTTTTACGGCGAAACCAGTTTGAGATTCCCGCAGGTCCTCCATGATCTTAAGTAGCAAATCGTAATGCTTACCTTTACGAGACCTTCGTAGTCCCCCGATAAGCGTCCTGCCAAAGTTTGGAAACCCACCGTTTTCGGACGGCTGTTCACCCCGCTTCTTCATGCACTTCTTATACCATAGAAGCAGCGATAATAAAACTGTTGATAATAGTTACGGAATTTTGGTGTGAACTAGTATTGACACGTTAAAAATATTTTAAGTAGACTATTGGGCAAGGTTTTGGGGAATGTCGCATGAATCACTTTCATGTTCGCTGGCAGAACTCGCAGTTAGATTGGGAGGCCTTTAAGACAGAGGAAGAAGCCACGGCTCAAGGCGAGCGATTAAAGCGTTCGGGCGAAACATATGTCATAGAGGAGAGTGAAGGAGATTGCCAAGTGTGCAGGAAGTTCAAACCGAACACCTTAGTCGGCGACCAACTCTGAGCTTTCTTTCGAGTACATTCAAATTCGAGCGGGTTCTTAAGACGGCTCGGAGAAACTTGCGCACCTCCGGACGAGTGACAGACCAGCGGTGACTAGCCTGCCACTCGTCCTTGATACGCGCAGAAGCGCACCGGCTTCGCAGCGATACCGTGGGTGCGACTTCTCTTACGGTTTCATGGTGCCGCAATAGAGTTCTTCGTCTAGCACGCGTCGGGTCTCGAAAGCGATGCCGAAGTGATTTCGAGACCCCAGTCGCGACGCGTGTCTCCGGGAGTTCAGCGGAGAAGACCGATACTCACGCCGAGCTAGCGACTCGCGAGCGCCCGTCGATGTCCCAAGATTTTTCGCGAATCCAGACCGTGTGACGCTCGCCATCGGGGAACTCGTTCTTGAGTCGCATGGGGTAATCGGCTTTGCTGCACGCATCGTCTCGGAAGTTGAACCACGTCAGTTTGCCCTTCGCCATCTCGAACGAGGCAATACGACCTTCCCCAAATTCGCCGTACAGATCAGCGTGCAGCTCGCGGTCCTGCCGGTCTAGTTCGTCGAGAACGGCTGCGGTAACGGTGAGCACCCATGACTTCACTTCCGCTTCTTGCAGCGTCGTGATCCTCCTTGTTCGTTACCCGACAGAGTGGAAACGAACGTTTTGGTATCATCTTCCTAACCTTACCCTGTGTTCCTTGGAGGCCGCACAAATGACCCCTGATGAACGAGAGAACATGAACGAACTCTGCCTTCGCATCCAGACCGAAAAAAATCCCAAAATCTTCGATCAGCTTGTCCAAGAGCTGAATGAGCTAATCGAAATCAAGCACGAACGCATCCATCCAGGGCACAAGCCTAAGCCGACATGATTTGAGTTCACTAGATTCCCCTTCAGGCGGCAGTTTCCGTTTCCTCGACCAAGTACCCGGTGCGAATATGCTCGGCGGCCTCCTAGGGCCGGAGCGCGAAGGGTGAACCGGGCGGCAACTGAACGCCGCGCAGTCCGACGTGGCCATTCGTTCTATACATCCGAGTCGTCTGTTGTGCCATTGCAATCCGGTTATATATCCAGGCTGAATCAGGTCTTTGTCGCCACGGTCCATGTAGGCCTCCAGGCTATCCCAGGTATTAAAGGAGGCTGGAAAGGTCTCGACGTTCAGCTTGAGCGCTAGGATGGCCTGATCGAACTTTTTATCGCAAAAATGGACTTCTATCACGCGGACAGGCTTTCTTGCAGCAACCGAACGAGCGGAAATCCGTAAAGAGCGCCGATTCAGCGATGGCGAACCGCGTCATGCCGTGAATGTGCCGAACGAGGAATGGAGACGAAGTAGACGGCCAAAGAGGCCGACGCCACAATCCCGCCCTTTTTATCCAAATCTTTACCGCCGTTTAACGTTGCTGTAAGAAAGCAGGCGTTATGCTGATCGGCACATTTGGTAAGTCCCGGCGCAACCGGCCTGAAGAACCGCAAATTCTTTATGAAAACTCTCGTACTGGCTGTTTTGATTTCTACGCTCTCTTTTTGTTCTGCACTCCGCGCTCAGTCGTCTTCTCCGACCCATAACCAATTTCCTTTGTTCGTAAAGGTACAACTCGATAGTTCTGTGAAACTGTCCTCTCTGAAAGCTGGCGAATCCGTGGACGGCAACCTGGCGCGGGATGTCTATTCTCCCGATAACAAGGTCTTCTCCTCAGGTAGTCACATCCGCTTGACCGTGAGTCGAGTCGAACGCAAACGTAAGACACCGAGTGAGAGATGGCCCTGGATCGCCAAGATTTTTTTCCGTCACCATGAGAATTTTCCGATTTTCGATAGCGGGGCGATTTCCATGCCTGATGGAACAAATAGTCCGATACAGGCTTCTTTGCTTTCCTCGAATCGCAGAAAGGAAATCAAAGTGCCGCCGTCTCGCAATCGCAGGAAGAAGTCGGAAAACACGGCTGTGATCGACGCTAATCCCGCCGAGATAAAGGCAGAGACGAATGCCTCAGCGCCACAAGGCCCGGTGCTCTATCTCGAAGCTTATCGCACCGGTAATGAGCCCCTCGAAAGCTCCGTCTGGCTTCACTCCGGCTCGTCTGGTTCCTCGGTTGTGCCGGCGGGAACGCGTTGCAGGGTCCTGCTTATGAAAGATATTAGCGCCTCAAAAAGCCACGTCGGCGATGAGATCCAAGCTCGTCTGCTTGAGCCGATCCTATCCGATTCGCAGGTCCTTATTCCCGCTGGCAGCGTGTTTGAAGGCCGGGTCGAAAAAGCAACACGTCCACGAATACCAAGCCGCGCAGGCTCCCTCACAATTGCCTTCAATTCAGTTCAATCGCCCGAAGGTCACCGCATTCCAGTCTCTGCATCTCTTGGATCCGTAGACGTGAACGCTGGATCTCCGCTAAAAATGGACCGGGAGGGGCACCTTCACGGCTCCAGACCCGGTGCAATGTGGATATTAATCAATACCGGAGTTGCCGGCGGTATCGCAAAGGAAGTCGACGATGGCATGCAGTTGATCGTGGAAGCGATTATCTCGACCGCCACGGATGCCTCTACCGCTGGAACGGCTCGCATCGCCGGATCTATCGTTTCGGCGGCGTTTATGCTCACTCGGAAAGGCCACGATGTCGTGCTTCCGAACCACACAGAAATGGTCATCATACTCAATCGCCCCTTGAAGTTCTCTGCGCAGGCGGCCGACATTTCGTCGTCCGAAGGGCAAAACGGACTTGGCAACTGAAAGCTAGCCTTTGCGATGTGAGAACGGAGCGAATCTCCAACCCTGGTTGACAGGTGTGAACAACTCTCAGTTTCCAAACCCAACTCCGCCGCAGCAGATATCCCCTCTGCTTGCCTTGGCCACCGAGATGCTCAGGGCCGGGCGACCAGCCGATGCGATCGCGCCTTTGCGTGATGCAGCGCTGATGGAGCCGTTCAATCCAAGTATCCAGCATGATCTCGGTCTCGCCTGCCTCGAACTCGGCAACGTACCGGACGCCATCGCTTCGTTGCAGCAAGCCGTCGCCATCAATCCGCGCTACGCCGATGCACATTTCCGATTGGGAATTGCCTTCGAGAAGCTGGGCAACATTGGCGGTGCAATCGTTGCCTATGACCGGGCCACTCAGCTCCTCCCATCCCTCACCGAAGCGTGGTTCCGCGCCGGTGCCCTCGTCTACACGATGGGCCATCGCGATGAGGCGATCGCCTGTTTCCGTCGCGCGGCAGCGACCGGAGGCAACACCAGCTTTGGCCGGCTCGGCAAGGTTCGAGCGCTGTTGATCGAGAATCGCGATCAGGAGGCCGAAAAGGTCCTGCGACGCACGCTGGCGCTCGGTCGGGAGAACGCCATGGCGCATGATCTGATGGGAAACCTCCTCTCCGAGTGCGGGCGCTTCGACGAGGCTCGCGAATGCTTCGAACGCGCCATCGCCATTGCGCCGCTTCTCGCGGGAAGCTACTACGATCTGGTCCGCTGCCGTCGCGTCACGAGTGATGACGGCCTGCTGCAACAGATGGAAGCCGCTTTGGCCACGCCTGGGTTGGAAGCGGCCCAACTCCACAGGCTTCACCTCGCAATGGGTAAGGCGGCGGACGATCTAGGGGACTACGCCTCAGCTATCCAGCACTTTGACGCTGCAGACGCCGTGCGCCGGAGCTCTACGTCGTTCGACTCGGCTGCTTTCTCCCTCGAGGTCGACCGCTTGCTTGCCCACTGCACACCCGAGTTGATGGCGCGGGCGCCCGAACTCGGCAGCAGCGATGCAAAGCCGGTACTGATCATCGGCATGCCGCGATCCGGCACAACACTCGTAGAGCAGATCGTCTCCATGCATCCCGAGGTCGGGGCCGGCGGCGAGCTGAATTTCTGGAACGAGCGCGGCGCGGAGTGGCACCGCAGCGGCGCCGCCGGGAACGAAAAGCCGTTTCTCGCCAAAGCGGCGGCAGATTATCTCAGCCTACTGCGCCCGATCGCTCCCAAGGCATCGCGAGTGACCGACAAGATGCCCTTCAATTTCCTTTGGGCCGGGCTGATCCACCTGGCATTTTCACACGCTACGATCATCCATTGCCGCCGTGCTGCAGTCGATACCGCACTTTCGATCCATCAAACTCATTTCAATTCGGGCCTGGCGTTTCCCACCGGAGGCCCCGAACTGGTCGCGTATTTCCGCTGCTACCAGCGGCTCATCGAATATTGGCGAAGCGTGCTGCCACCGGATCGCTTTATCGAGATTGATTACGAAGAGCTGACCCGAGACCCCGAACCAGTCATCCGCAGGATGATTGCGGCCTGTGGCCTCGCGTGGCACGACGCCTGCCTGCGCCCAGAGTCCAATCCGCGCGCGGTAAAGACTCCCAGCAAATGGCAAACGCGCCAGCCGATCTACCGTAGCTCAGTTGCCCGCTGGCGGCGCTATGAACCCTGGCTGGGCCCTTTGCGTGCGTTAGTCGACGAAGAGTGGGAACGGGACGCGCGCATCGCCCGATCGTGATTGGGCTGAAGCAACCACTTCCCACGAGAGACAAAGTCCACGAAACACTCTCTGCTCGAGTGGAGCTGCGCGCGTCACAATACGCGAGGCGAAATTCAGCTCGTGTAACAGAAATTTCACGAGGTCGTCACACGCCTGTCATGAGCCTGTAAAGATTGGCGGCTACTATCGCTGCGCAGATTTTCCCAATATCTTTCGACCCGGATGTCGCAGGGCCGATCCCTGGTTGCGTGAGGGAAAAACTTCAAGGAGGAGGAGAGTACATGTCCCGAAAATCTCGAAATAAATCTCGGATTAAGCGTTTACGTCCGCTTGCCGGCCTGGTGGCGGCGGGGCTAAGCCTTCCCGGGCTCGCCGCTGCTCAGTCCCAGCAATACCCCACCTACGTCACCGGCCCGCAGCCGGATGGCTCATGGGTCGTTGGCGATGGCCAGGTCATCACCCCGACCGGTACCCAAGTCGATCTCGGTATCCGCGTCCGCGCCAAAGCCATCGCACTGAATCCCAATCTCAAAACTCACACTGCCGCCGTGCTGACCTTGGGCGCGTCGCAAGCGGTCGAGGTCTTCGACACCAACACGGGCGTTGTCCTGCAGAACTACACTACCCTCGGACGCGATTCGAGCGGCAGCTATAGCGGCATCGCCTATTCGGCGGACGGCAAGTATCTGGTGTTCAGCCAGGACAGCAGCAATGTCACAATCGCCAAGGTCTCTGACGAGGGATTGGCGGAAGACAACGCGCAGGTGGGCGTTCCGCCGAACAGTTCCTTCATCAGCTGCTTTCCGAACAGCCCTATTGGCCCTTACGCCAGACCTTGCGCTACGTTTTATTCTCCTTGGACTTCTTATCCAGGCGGAGTCGCGCTCTCAAAAGATGGAAAGAGCGCCTATACTCTGCTGAACCAGAACAATACGCTCACCAGGATCGACCTGACCGCGAAACCGCCGAAGCAGGTTGAGGAGATTCGCGTCGGCAACGCGCCACACAGCATCCTAATCGACGGCACCACCGCCTACGTCAGCAACGAGGGCGGCCGCGCCGCCACGGACGCGGACTTCCAGATCTACTCCGCCGGTACTGAGATCGTTGCCGACCCCCTCGTAGGCGCCGCGATCACCGGCACTGTTTCGGTCGTTGATCTGAACTCGATGAAGGTCACCGGATCCATCTCGACCGGCCTCCACCCCACCGGAATGGCGGTCTACGGACGCTCTTTGCTAGTGGCCAACACCTACAGCGACTCCATCTCAGTGATCGACATGGATACCAAAGAGCTGGTGCGAACCATTGACCTTAGCCTCCCGATCGGAGTGCCCGGACTTGGCAAACCTGCCTATGGCGCCGCCCCGAACTCTATCGCCGTCCAGGGCAGGAAGGGCATTGCCTACGTCGCCCTTTACAATGCCAACGCCGTCGCGGTGGTCGACCTCAGTAGGAGAGCCAGGAATCCTGTCCTTGGCATGATCCCGGTAGGTTATGCACCGAGTTCTGTCGTGCTTGACGAAGATGCGAATGCGCTCCTCGTCGCCAACGACAAGGGCATCGGCACGCGTTATTCGTTCGAGACAGACTATGGCGTTACCGATTACAACACGCACCAGGACAACGGCACGGTCAGCATCATTCCCGTACCCCATCGGGACAGCTTGGAGGGGATGACGCGGCAGGTCTTCCAGAACAATCACTGGGACCTGTCCGAAAATATCCAGTCCGCCTCTGGTGGCAATCCGCATACGAAGCCGGTCCCACTGCCGGCGAAGATCGGCGATCCCTCCCTGATCAAGCATGTGTTCCTGATCATCCGTGAAAACCGCACCTATGATCAGATCCTGGGCGACGTGGCCGCCGGCAATGGCGACGCCTCATTGGCTGTGTTCGGCGGCAAGGACACGCCGAACGCACACAAGCTGATTAAGCGTTTCCCGCTCTTCGACAATTTCTACGATCCAAGCCGCCAGTCGGCCGACGGTCACCAGTGGATCTCGGAAGGCATGGCACCCTACGCCGACGACATCCAGTCGCCCGACTGGAACCGCAGCTATCCAGGCGGGAACGCCGGCGATGCGCTTGCTTATCAGAAGACGGGCTTTCTGTGGTCGGAAGCTGCGGCCAAAGGTCTGCCGGTGAAGATCTATGGCGAATACGTCGAGAACGATTTCTTCCTCCAGCCGAATGGGTCAACTAGCGAACCGAGCTGGAGCGACTTTTACGCCGACGCGAAAAAGTTCGAGGCTGGGCTCGAACCGACGCTCTACTATCAGAACACCGTCCAGGCAGAGTCCTCTGTCCCGGCAGTTTCAAACTTTCTCGTCAAGAACTTCCCCCAATTTGATCTTGGCATCCCTGACCAGTTCCGAGTGGATCTGTGGGTCCAGGATTTCCAGAAAGATGTGAAGGCCGGTACTGTGCCCGCGTTGAGCATCCTGTGGGTGATCGACGACCACACCGGCGGTCCGCCAACCCCAGATGCTGAACAGGCCGATAACGACTTGGCGATCGGTCGCCTTATCGATTACATCAGCCACAGCAACGTCTGGTCCAGTTCGGCGATCTTCATCGAGGAAGACGACGCGCAGAACGGCGTCGACCACGTCGACGGTCACCGTAGTCCCGGCTACATCGTCAGCCCCTATGCCGTGCAGAACGGACCCACTGACCATACCTACTACACGCAGGTCAACATGACGAGGACGATGGAGCAAATCCTCGGTCTCACGCCCATGAACCAGTTCGACCTCGTGGCGTCGCCGATGAGGACCGCTTTCGTCAAGGGCATACCGGAAGACGACAACTTCAGACCGTGGACCCACGTGGCGAACCAGGTTCCGCTGGATGAGGGCGTCGCAGCGAGCGCAGCCCCCACAAAGGACAATACCCAAATCGCGGCTCTGAGGAAAGCTTGGCTCCAGAAGAAGGCGGAGATTTTCACCGGCAAACTGACCAAACCCGACTCCGAAGACCCGGATACCGTCAACCATTTGAACTGGTACTTGACCACCGGGTTTACGCGACCCTATCCGGGTGAGAAGACGGTTCGCCTCCCGACCGACTTCAATCGACCGGCACCCACTACAGCTGACTTGGACGACTAAAATACAAACCGACCGCAACGGCCCTCTCCCCGGCGACTGGGGAGAGGGTTTTTGTTCGCGCTTCAAACACGAAGCCCAGAGTTGCCGAGTGCTCGATGCGAAACTTCAAGAACGGGAAAAACACGATCAAGCCGCTTACTTTGCGACCTGACGAAGGCCATCCACGCTCTACGAAATAGGGAGATGAAGTGACTTTGAGCCCGGGTCCGGATGAGAGCAAGAATCATCGGCGACGCGGTGCGGATTCGGAACATCGTTTAGCTCTTTGGCACAACGGAGGAGGGAGCATCGATTGCCCACCCTTTGCAAAGTGCAAAGGATGGGTCACCCTGATTGTGCCAGCTTCAAAGCGTGCGCCATCCGTCCTTAGTTCGTACCAAACGTGCGGAACAAGAACGTACTCCTCGCGTCCGGTAAAAGCGGCTTCCCGTTGAATGACGCAGCGCCTTTCGAGTATCCGCCCGCGACATACTTCCATCCGAAGAGGCTGCCACCACCCAGACCGATGCTGTAAACCTGCCCGGGCGAAACTGCCAAGCCGCCGTTTGGAAAAAAGAATCGAACATGGCTGCAATCGGTGACGGTTACGATTCTTGATACAACCGCCAGAACTCCTCCTCCTCCATCACGCAGATACATCGTGATCTCGTCATCGGATGGGCCGGGGTTCCCCACGACGAGTTCTGCCTCAACGGCAGTCAGTACGGGCAGGGAGGGAGTAAAGGTCTGTCGCACATCGTTGAGCAGGTTCGTCCAACCGTTCTTCCAGAGCGCCGTATTTACCTGATCCGGCCTCATGGATGTACACAGCGCGGACCGATTGCCTGGGGCAGATCCGACACGAATCGTGACTGCAAAAGAAAGCAGTTTCGTCGCATCTGGATTTTCAGAGTTGATAATCGGAACCTCGATCTCCGCCTCGCCTTTGGCAATCGCCTCGAAAATGTAGACATACGTCGGGCCCCCGGGATTGATCGGCATTGCCAGCGCGACGCTCTCGAATCGCACCGCCCGGGAAGATACCTGCGGCGTGCCGTATTGCTTTGGACCCACTGTTCCGAGGGTGATTTCTATCTGTTGGCCTACGTTTGCCGACAGATGTTGCCCATTGTTTGCGAAATTGAGGGCCACCTTTCGCTTGACGACCGCCGGGCGATAGTCGACCTTCTGCCCACTGGCGTCGCCGCAACCGCTATGCGAGAAGACCAAGGCGACCAGCAAGATTGCGAATCGTGAGTCTCTCATGTTTCTCACCCTTTGTTGAAAGCGTGGCCGGCGTGTGTTCCTCTTCACACTGCGCAACGCGCGAACTAATTTACGGTCAGCGTGACGGTTGTCGAATGCTGAGTTGCGCCGGAGCGGCCGGTCATGGTCACCATGTAGTTTCCAGGGGGAGTCCCGCCGCCCCCCTGCGACGGGCTTCCGCTGCAAGAACACTCGAACGTCAATCCGGCAAGAAGCAGAGTACTGAACAGCAGCGCGGACACTATCCTGTCGTTCGATCGCGTTGAACGCGGGCGAAATCCCGCAAGGGACAACCCAAGAAGTGGCAGCGAAAGCGCAACAAACAATCTCATTCGTCCAAAAGGCATGGCGCGTACCGCGGTCGGCGGGATCGTCGCAATCGTCAGACTTGAGCTGCCGCCGTTGGCGTCCGCTAAAGTCACCGAGGATGGGGAAAAAATGCAGGTCGGCAGCGGCGTCCCGACGCCCTGAATAGCGCAGGTTAACGCAATCGGGCTGTTGAAAGAGGGCCCTTCGGGATAAAGGCTCACAGCCTGCGTAACCGTTTGGCCTTGGTTGACGACGATGCTGGAAAAGGTGAGCCAGAATGCGAAATTAGGCAGCATATCAAACTCGACCGTAACCGTCTGGTTGGCATTCATCGTGAAGCCCTCGCAAGCCGGAGCGAGTCCGCCCCCCGCGCAGGCCCCACTCCACCCCCCGAACCCCATATTCGCGTCTGGGGTCGCTAGCAAATAAGGCATAGTTGCCGTAGGCAGGATCACCATGCAACTCGCGCCGCAATCCAACCCGGTCCCTGACACGTTTCCGGTTCCGTTGCCCGTCTTGATCACAGTGAGGGTAAACATCGGGTCCACTCGTACGGAAACCGTAGCGGTGTTGTTGGCCGTGTTCTCATCCGGTTCGTCGGCTGTCACGCTCACGGAATTATTCGCTGTCCCACTAGCTGTTGGAATTACAACGATGGTCAACAGCACAGCATCGCCAGATACTAGCTTGGTGATGCTGCAGGTCACCACCAGATTGGCTTGCGTGCAAGTTCCTGTGCTGATGATGGCGGATACAAAACTCGTGCCCGAAGGCAGCGTCTCGGTGAGCACTATATTAGTTGCGTCTTCGGGACCCTGGTTTTGTAGTGTGACCACGTAAGTAAGGTTTTGCGTTACCGACACCGGAGAAGGACTTGCGGCCACCCTTACTGACAGGTCCGCACCGGTTTTGGGAAAGGTATTGAGCACAACACTGATAGTGCCGTCGTTCAAATTAGCCAGAATTATGTCCGACTGACCATCTGCGTTGAGGTCGGCAACAACAAAGCTGCCAGGACCCGAGCCGGTGTCGAAGGTCAGCAGGCTGGGCAGGGTTCCGTCGCCTTTGCCGAGCAACACGGTGAACCCTGGAGATCCTGCGTTTATGAAGGCTACATCCAGGTTCCCGTCGCCGTTGAAGTAGGCAACACTGAGGTCAGTTATCGAACCATACGGCGCAGGGTATCCAATTGCCGGAAATGTTTCCACCGGCTCGAACGTGCCGTCGCCGTTCCCGAGCTGAACTCCGATAAAGGTTAGTGGCGTGCAGAAAAGCCCCTTGCACCCGACGTCGTCATCGAAGGCTTGATCCTGCTTTTTGTCATTGTTGAAGTCACCGAGGCTGAGTTCACCACTGTTTCCTTCCGGTCCGGACGCGAGCGGTTTAAATAGTCCGTTTCCTTGCCCTAGAAAGATGTTCAGCGGGCCAGCATATCCGAATGTGGTATAGAGGTCGGGTATACCATCGCCGTTAACATCGAGGAAAATGCCGGTGAGGTCCTCCTCCGGCTGGAACGTACCATCGCCTTTTCCAAGAAAGAGGCTAAACCCGCCCTGGGGAGAACAGGTGCTGTCGAACTGGTGCCGCAGAACGACCAAGTCTGCTTTTCCATCAGCGCTTATGTCTCCAGCAGCTACGAGCGCATAGTTCGAAGGCACATCAACCGCCTTGATGGCCGGCTGAAAATTTCCATCGCCATTGCCAAGCAGAATATTCACCGTGCTTCCGGTACATGAGAATGGAACCTGCGTGGGCAGGGCGATCGCCATATCGAGCTTGCCATCGCCGTCGAAATCTGCAATCGCGATTGAAGTTGGGCCAGAACCTCCCACATCAAAATTACTGGCGTTCCGGAATGTGCCGTCGCCGTTCCCCAGCAGTACGCTGACGTTCCCACTGCCGGTGTTCAGCACCGCCAGGTCCGGCTTGCCATCGCCATTGAAGTCATGCACCACGATCAGAATCGGCAACTGCCCCACGGCATAGTCTTTTGAGGTGAAATTGGCCGCCCCGCTCGTTCGCACCGGGAGGCAGAAACTCAGGGCAGCGACCAGCACGTGCGTATAGCGCTTCCGCCGTCGGCGGGAACTCGGAAGATTTGTGAGAAGGTCAGGGCGTTTCTTTCCAGACATTGAAGAGTCTCCTTGTCGATTGACATCAAGGGGCAGACGTACCGTCCGCCCCATCCCTTAGTCCGACACGAGAATCCGCTCTTGTTCCCATCGAGACTAGATCTTGGCCCGCAACATCTGTGGCGTTAGTGCTTACTCGGAGAAACTCTACTCGCATCGACCGTTACCACAACCGGGAGACTGGTGCCGTCCGCCAAAATCAAAGACGTGAAAATCATTCGCCCATGGTTCCCGTCACAGTCATATGGACATTCAAGGTAGCGGTCCGCAGCAGCTGGCCGTTCAAGAACACGCTTATGGTCGCGGTGCCGGTGCAATCATCGTTCACGGTTGCAGTTCCGGAGATGTCTTCCACCTCGGTTGCTCCGGCAAGGGTGTGGGTCTGGCTGCCCGTGATATTGCCTTTGGAGTCCTGGCTAAAGTGGCCTACTGCTGCGGCGGGCAACGGATCAGGTGCGTAGACGGTTCCGGTATAGGTATAGGCCCATTTTCCGGTGGCCGATGCCTGTGAGCAGTGGCTGGCTTGAGCCCAGACCGGAATCAGGGTCAGAATCGACATCGTGATGATAATCTGTGCTGCATTGGCAAACTTGCGTCTAATAACGCCTCCTTATTTGTTTTTCCTTGCTTCGAATGCCTGTTGAGCTGGTTTCTTACATGCGAGACAGCAGAAATGTCCTGAAGAACAGCTGAGTTTCCGCCGAGGTTTTGCCGAGGCGGGAAAAATGCGTTAGTTGCGCAATAGGGTTATAATCTGTGCGACTTAGACTGGCCTGGGGGTGGCTTTGAATGGCGACTTCCGTGTTGGGACTTGGTTGGTCCAGCCCAACCTGAACACTGTCTCCTCGAATGGCACCGCGGTTCGTTTGGAGCCAAAGGTGATGGGGGTTCTTGTGTGCCTCGCTTCCCAGCCGGGTGGCGAACTTGCATCCAAAGACGCAATTCTCAGGACTGTCTGGCCCGGCACGTTCGTTTCGGAAGACGTTCTCACCCGCTCAATCTCTGAACTACGGCGAGTGTTTGAAGATGACGCGCGTCAACCAAAGTTCATCCAGACGATCCCGAAGCGTGGCTACCGCCTGGTGGCGCCGCTGGAGCGAACGGATGGAAACGGAACCGGCACGATTCTAGCGCCCCGAAGACCGCCGCAAGCGAAAGCATTCGTCACGGCTGCAGGGCTGGTGGTTGTTTTGAGTTTGGTTATTGTTCGAGAGAACAGATGGACGAACTGGCGGGCAAAGGGATTGACGACAGACGGTTCCTCCGCCCGCGTTGAATCAAGCATTCAAGACCTTCAGCGGGATTTAACCAAGGATCGGCCAGCCCGCGGGTTGCCGAAATTGATCAAGAGACGGTCGGCAACGACTGCTTCGGAGAATTCAGAGTTCAAGAAACCGACCCAAACCAGCAACTCTGGACCTAGTGGCCCGATCCTCTCTTCGAATGAAAGCCCCGCGCCTTCTCTGGTCTCAGCTGTGTCACCGCCGGCTCGTGTTGGAACTAGCTCTGAGAACAATCCGCTCCAAGCCTCGTTGGCGAATGCATCGACAGTCTCGTCGAACGTAAGTAGTGGGACGTCTTCCCTCCCTCAGCGGTCTGCCCCCGCTCGAATGGAGGCTCGCGTTCAGAACATTCAGCCCGATCTGGTCCGGACAAGGGTAACGCACGCTGTGCTTCCCATATATCCCGCATATGCTCTTCAGGCTCATATCGCTGGTACCGTGGAAATCGGGCTGGGAGTTTCGCCCAATGGTGACGTAGGCAGCGCCCGCGTGTTGATCGGCCATCCCATGCTGATCACTCCCGCACTCGAAGCCATCCGCCAGTGGCGTTTTCAGCCGAACCAGGTACAGGGTGAGCCGACCTGGTCACGCATGCGGGCATTGGTCCAATTCCACACCGACGGGACAACCGCAGTAGCGTTTGCCCCCCCGCTGCTCGCTGATTCATTTGGGGACCTCGGGACTCAGCGTGACGAGGGTCGCGATGCCTCCATACCTCCCGTCGTTCCAGACGCACATTGATCGCGAAAAACGAAGAAAGGTACCACTACTACCAACTGGTCGCTCACTGACCTCCATCGGACAGGTACAAACAGCTATAAATTCATGTCCTGAAAAATGCACACTTCTGCACACAGGGGGCGATCTGTACTGGAGAGATATTGAAACGGGTGGCCTCAATTTGTGTGGATGTGCTGAGTTGTAATGCGACGATTGGCACGCTGCATTGAACGCGGAATGCGCGGTGCGGCTATAGAATCGCCAAGGACTAGTGGGATGAAACAGGCGCGGACAAGTGAGCGTTACCGAACTGCCAGCGTCCTTCACGATACTCTGCGAGACCAGTAAAATAGCCCGTTTCAGTAACGCTATGCCCCGCCGTGTCGACTTGAATTTCGCGCCACGAGACCGCCACCATGGCGAACTCATTGGTGAGCGGAGCCGTGCGCAAATCATTCTCCCACTTCAATTCAATCTGACGGATGGTTTGGGCGAACTTGCGAGTACCCTCCTGTGCGACAGCAGCAGTCGGGAAGGCCTATAAACTCGGCGGGTCTCGTTGTACGAGGTAGACAGGGCACTCACTGGATACCCAATTCCAAGACCCGCATCGAGAAGCGGTGCTTTAGTGGAGGTTGCTGCTAACGGGTGACCCTCACTTGAAAATCGGAGCTCTGAGGTCGAGTAGTTGGGGTCTCCCCAGAGGAAACGGAAAAAAAGTAGGTCCCTGACTTAATGTGTTCTTCCGGGACCTCAAAGAGCAAGCGAGCGCCATAAGGAGAAATGAGAGGTAAGAGCCTTGCTGACCAAATGACCCCTTTGGTCTCATTCGATTCAAGTTGCACATCGTAGGGGCCGGGCGCATTACTGGACAGCACAATTTCCACTATGAGTCGTTGAGTTGAGCGGGTGATCTCGATACGTGGGATGGGAGTTCCGATATCGCGAAGACGACCCAAGTCCAAAGTCAAGACCGCTACGGCGGCATGAACCGGCGGCGCCGTAGGCGCCAGATTTGCGGAGGGCGCGGTCTGGCGCATGATCTGTGCTTCAAGTAAGGCTTCTCTATGGCGAATGCGAGAAATGTATGACAAGGCGACGATTGCCAACAGAATCAGCGCGGCGTATGGCCAGGAAGGTCGAAGCCGGGTTCGCCAGTAAGGAACCACTGGATTGACCCGAACAGTCTGCTTCGTCTTGAAATAGCCTCGTAGAACTCGAGCAAATCGCAACTTTTCCTTTCGCTCAGGCGCCCGGAGGAAGTAGCCTTCAACGTCTTTTCGGTCAGTAGGGTCCAGGTTTCCATCAAGGTATTCTTCGATGATCTCATCCTCTACCGACTCCACCAATTCAGCGAGGTCGTCATTGAACAGAATCTGCTCGCTCAATGCATTTTCACGCTCATCCTGCTCGTCAAACCTGCCCAGAAGGTACTGATGGATAACGTTTGGTTCAGGCAAGCTATTCTTCATACGACCCTCTTTCGATTCGTCAGTTGAATGACTGTTTTAAGCAGTTCACAACACAGTCGCGAAGGGTCTTGCGAATTCGGCATACTCTGACCCGCAATGCGTTCGGCCCTCCAAGCCCGCTGGCCAGAGTCTTTCGTGCATCGATCTTAGTTCGTCCGTGATTCTGATGATATTGACTCACAATCTCGCGATCGTCCGGTGACAACTTGTCGACACAGCGTTCCAGACACTGCAATTCCTGCTCCTTGTCCTGTTCTGGAGGCGAGAATGAAGCTGGATCGGTGTCGATAGGCTCGGTTCGTCGGAACTCGCGCATATATTTTCGCCAGACATTCCTTGCGACTCCATAGCAATACCCGAGTGGGTTGGAACAGTCGAGACACTGATCGATTTTTCCGACTACAATGTCGACGGTGTCGTCAAAAAGAGCGTCTGGATCGTCGCACCCTTTGTGCACGAAAAATCTTACCAGCCTTTTTCTAACCGACAGATACTCATGCACGGCTTGCTGATCGTTTGGTGAAAGCCAATGGAGAAACCTGCCGAAGGCTTCGGGTGTGAGCGGCATAAATGGCTGACATTATACAGATGTTCCCAAGTCAACGCGCTATTGGTATTCTCCTTGGAGCGCGAACGCCGCCCAGTAATAGTGCTTGGACCACAACGGATCATGGAGCATTTCCAGCTGGGCCTTGCGCAAAGCAGCGCTCGGACTTTCACCTTGTTGAATTCGCGCGTACAGTCTCGACATGAGCTTCGCAGTCGCAGTGTCGTCAACCTTCCACAGGCTTGCAATGACGCGCCTCGCACCCGCATAAAGAAACCCACGGGGAAGTCCAATGGTTCCCTCAGATTCCAGATCCTTTCCTAACGCAGAATCACAGGAACTCAGGACGACTAGGTCAGCGGACAATTTCAGCTTGTAAATATCTCCCAGCCGCAAATAACCATCTAGCTTTCGGCCCCTTCTATCTAATAATGACAGAATCAGTGCAGACATTTCTGGCCGGCGGGTATCAATCACACCATGAGTTGCAAAATGGATCATCCGATAATGGGACAGTCCATCTCTAAGTACGGTATCGCGGCTGGCCGCAAAGTCCATCTCGAGCCGTACGGCTTGGGGATCTTCGGATTGCAAGATCCTTGCAATTGCAGTTGCTTCGTCGCGCGAGGCCGGTAGTCTCGGAATATAGGAGGAACCACGAAGGTCTTGAATAGCCCGGATGAGGGATGCTGACTTCTCTGGCTTACCGTGCGCATTGATAGCGCTCGTTCCCAATACGCGCGGATCGCTGGATTCAAAAACGGGATCTGCAAAAATGATGGCAGTGGCCGACGGAGGAGCGCGGTTTGAGGTTGTCCTTCTCAATGTGCCGAGGACAGACGCGGAAGGCAGAATATCCACCTCATAGTGTTGAATCAGCAGGCCACCCCCCGGTTGAGGCAGGGGAAGAGCTATGAAAGGGATATATTGCAGGACCCCATCTGGAACAACAAGGATGTGTTTGGCGGGCCCCAACGCGACAGGGCCTAACAGCAGTCGAGACAACTCGCGCGCATAAGCACCGTACGCTTCTTCGCGCTGATGGCGCCTCGCCTCAAAAGCAACACCGCTCTCGCCATCTTGATGTTGTGGAGGAACGATCGTTCTGCGAAGTCCATCCACAAGCTTCCTGATTGTGTCGGCAGATGGAAGCTCATGCACTGCAATCCTGTCGTTCCTGACAGACCAGACGTAACTTTTCTCATCGCCGAGAGAATACTCGAGCAGAACCGTGTCTTGCGCTTCGATCTCTGCCTGTATCTGCTCGAGGGTCATGGTATCTGACGGAATCACTGTCTTCTTGGCATTCGGAGCGTCAAGCACTTCTAATTGTCTTCGTAGACGTTCGTCACAGGTCACACTTTGGGTGGACGCGTTCAGTAGATCAAGAAGGGATCGAACCTTGCTCCTTTCGGATGCTTCGAAGGCTTTCGTAACAAGAGAAGGGGCCGATTCCCGACGGTGGAGCAACATCAATATTTGGATGTAAAGAGCGTAGTACCTGTGGACCGTGGCGAAGTACACGGCACGTGCGTCGAATTTCGAGAGCGTAATTCTCTGACTTTCAATAATATCGATGGTCTTCTCAATGGCCGCAAGCGCCTCATCAAGACGATTGAGGCGGCGAAAGATCCCGGCGAGTTCGTATTGGATTCTAGCTATGTCTTCGATTTGAGCCGTTTTTTCCTTCAGCTTGTTCGCCTGCTCTAGGGAAGCGATGGCTTGTGAATACATTTTCTGGCGTGACTGTAGGCGTCCGAGACGGATTAGAACATCGCCTTCGCCATAGATATGATTTACGGCACGGTAGCCTTGGAGAGCGTGCCGGTAGGATAGTTCTGCCTTTTTGTAGTTACCGACAACCGCGTATGCTTCGCCGATATCAGCGAGACTTGCTGCCTCGAGCAAGGGATCTTTCGCTTGTTGTGCGAGGCGCAACCCTGCTTGGTAGGCAGAGAGCATCTGACTGTACTTGCCCATTGCTGATAACGCTCTACCTACGCTAGTGATTGCCTCATGTTCTCCAAGCAGGTCCTGAACGCTAGCGAAAGTAGCTCGCGCATTCTGGTAAAACTCCAGGGATTCCTGCCAATTGCCTACCTCGCGATTTACATATCCCAAGCCGTTCAGCACACTGGCTTCGTCGTCCCTATCTCCAACGCGATGAAACAGATCCTTGGCTAACTGGTAATTGCATTCTGCGGTCTCAAACTCACCGCGAGTAATTGCGAAGATACCCAGCGCGGAGTGAGCTCTCGCAATTCCGAATTGGTCACCGATCCCAGACCACAACTGCATCGCCTCCCTTGCCTGAGCTAAGCCTTGATCATGTTCGCCATTGGCAAAGAAGGTGGAATAGGCCAGCATCAACAACGCGCGTGCGCGGCCGTCGTCATTTTGTGTTGCTGTGAAAAGGTCGAGAGCGCGCAGGAAGCGGTCTTTGCTCGTGGCGTTTTCACCAGCGGACTGAAGAGCTTCTCCTTGTGCTTCGAGAGCTTCTGCCTGGTCCTCTGGACCGAGGGACTCACACGCGCCAACGGTCTGCTCAGAATAATGTTGGGCCAGAGGAATCGGGCCACTCGAGGCATGAAGCCGCGTCATAGCGCTCAGTGTCCTACATTGCAGTTCAGGATTCTGAGTCAGCGCCTGGGCGTTAGCGAACGATCGGTGTGCTTTGTCGTAGCTACCGAGAGTGACATAGATCTCACCTGCCTTAAGATGTGACCTGGCAGCATCGTCGGGCAAGCCTGCCGAGAGGAACAGTGGGACACTTTGGTTAAACAGGGCCGCTGCGGCTGTCAGGCTCTTCTTATTCTGAATCTTACTTAGCGCAACAGCCCTTTGGGATAATCCCTCAGCTTGGCGTCGCAGTGCATCATGCCTTGGACGAGAGGTCTTGGGCGCAACTTTCGGTGCCGCTACCGGTACGACCGCATCGTGACGTGCGAGAGCATCGTGCGCCGCCTGCGCAACGCTCAGC
>DATEHP010000276.1:0-8479 GCA_035279505.1 Candidatus Sulfotelmatobacter sp.
GTGCTCTGCAGAGTGCTACGGGGGCGCTTGCCAGGTTCGAGCGCATTGGCTTCGCCGCGTACTAGCGAGTAATAGTCGCCGCGACAATTGAAGAGGATGCCGGTGTCGCCCATGACGACGCCGGTCCCGAACAGTTCATGCAAACTGGGCTCGAAGCTGACCATGTTGTGGTCTTTGTCGACGACCGCGATGTAACTGGTGTCGCCGTCATGGCTGGCGTTGCCTTCGAGCACTTCGTGTACAGGACGATCAAGATCGGCTGTACTGGCTGCAGGAGTGCCCGGACGTAATTCCAGCGAGGCCTTGGCGGGATCGATAAGCTTGCGGCGTTCGCGGGCATAATCCTTCGAGAGCAGGCCGTCGTAGGGGATCTTGATGAAATCCATGTCGCCGAGATATTTCTCGCGATCTCCCATGGCAAGCTTTACCGCCTCAACGCTGGTATGAAGGAATTCGGGGCTGTTGTGACCGAGAGCTCTCAGGTCGTAGCCCTCGAGAATATTGAGCGCGATGAGTTCGGTTGGTCCCTGGCTCGCGGAAGGATTCTTGTAGACCTGGTATTCGCGATAGTTGGTTGAGACTGGGGTTTCGACCTTGGCGCTGTACTCTGCGAAATCTTCGTAGCGGAATAAGCCACTGTTTGCTTCTGAGAAAGTTGCCAAGTCGTGGGCAATGTCGCCTTTGTAGAAGCGATCGCGGGCTGCTCTAAGAGCTTCGTGTCGGCCCTTGGATGCGTTCGCCTTTTCGGCTTCGACCAGCTTCTTCAAAGTGCGTGCGAGATCGGGGTTTTTGAGAATCTCTCCCGCTTTAGGAGCATGTCCGTTAGGCAAGTAGACTTTGACCGTCGTGGGGTACTTCAGAATTTTTTTGGACTCGGCGATGTAAGAAGCGCCGCGCTCACTCAGGGGAAATCCGTTCTCGGCCAAGTCGATGGCGGGCTGCAGCACCTGCTCGAAGTTCATGGTTCCCCAGCGATCGAGCAGGATGTACCAGGCGTCGACGACACCGGGGATGCCGCCGGAGAGAAGGCCGTCGCTCTCGGGAATTTTCGCCCCGTTGTTTTTCTCATACCAGTCAATCGTCGCAAGCTTGGGAGCGCGGGGCTCGGCGTTGATGGAATAGACTTTCTTCTCACGAGAGTCATAGACGAGCAAGACTGCGTCACTGCCGACACCGTTGAGTGAAAAGTCGGTCACGCCCAACGCTGCCTGGCCCGCGACGGCCGCGTCGAATGCATTTCCTCCGGCATCAAGAATGCGGCGCGCGGCCTCCGTGGCCTCGGCTTTCATGGAGGCAACGGCGGCATGGCGTCCGCGAATGACGGGGCGCATGGTTTGAGTAGAGCCGCTCTGGGGACACACAGCCGGGACCAGGAACAGGATCACAGCCGCAATTCCGAGGCTTAATCGCGATGACATGGGGCGCTTGCTCCTTATTAAGCTGACTCCTAACAGCACCGGGGTTTGGGCGCCTTGCTCTCCCGCTCGCGCCAGAAGGCCGCATAGGCTGAGGGAGAGGACGCCATCTGCGTGCGTTCGAGGAAGCGAGCATAAGCGGCTTCGTCAAAGATCTCCCGCAGGGTGTCTATCAGAATGTGAGCTGCTTGCCTTAAGTGAGTCATGCGCGCTCCTCGCTCAAGCGGGTCATTACGAATGGAGTCTCTTTGACACGGGCTTCCTTGCGTCCGCTGATAACCGCAACCCACTGGCGCGCGGATTCGATCAGCACGAGGGTCACCATCACCAAGAGCAGTCCTGTCACCACAGCGTCGAGACGGTTGTTGAAGATCAGGCGCGCTGTGGCGCTCGTTGCCGGCGCAGAGGCCAGGAATCCCGCTTGCGCGAGAAATCCAACCCGGGGATTAAGATCAAAAATTTTGTGCAAGGACGCGGTGAACGTGATGGCCACGAGCCAGCCGAGCGGAACAAGCGTCACCGCGGCGTATTTTGCGCGATGCATTTTGATGATGATCGTTGTGGCCACGCAGAGGGCGACTGTCGCGAGCAATTGATTGGCGATTCCAAATAGCGGCCACAGCGAGTTGATCCCGCCTAGCGGGTCCTTCACACCTTGCCATAGGAAGAATCCCCACGCGGCGACGATAAGGGCGCTTGTAAGAATAATTGAGGGATACCAACTTGTGCGGCCCAGGGGTTTGTGGATGTGGCCAAGGGCGTCCTGGACCATGAAGCGGGCGACGCGGGTGCCGGCGTCGAGAATCGTCAAGATAAACAGTGCTTCGAACATCACGGCGAAGTGATACCAGAGAGCCATTACGGTCCCGCCACCCAGAGTCTGGGAAAAAATGTGCGCCATACCCACGGCGAATGCCGGCGCGCCGCCAGTTCGATTGAAGAGCGTTTGCTCGCCAACTGCGTGAGCCAGGGTCTGCATGTCGTCAGCGGTGACGGGGAATCCCCAGTCGCTGATGGTCGATGTGGCAGCGACGGCGGTTTGTCCGACGATTCCCGCCGGACTATTGATCGCGAAATAGACGCCCGGTTGGAGTACGCAGGCGGCAATGATAGCCATGACTGCGACGGCGGACTCTGCCAGCATGGAACCATAACCCACCATGCGGGTCTCGGTTTCGCGAGCGATCAGTTTGGGAGTCGTTCCGCTGGAAATCAAGGAATGGAATCCGCTGATGGCTCCACAGGCGATGGTGATGAAGGCAAAAGGAAAGATCTTGCCGGCGAAAACGGGACCGGTACCATCCACGAAGCGCGTGAAGGCGGGCATGTGGAGAGTGGGATGAATCGCGACGATGCCGATGCCGAGGAGGCCGATGGTGCCTAGCTTCACGAACGTACTCAAGTAATCACGGGGAGCAAGCAACAGCCACACCGGCACGACCGACGCGGCGAATGCATAGATGATGATCGAGATGGCGAGCATGGGTGCGCTCAGCGTAAATACGCGGGCTGGCCCCGGATGAAGCGAGATCCATTGGCCTCCCCAGATCGCGAGGAGCACGAGGATGAAGCCGAGCACCGAGACCTCGAGCACTTTGCCGGGGCGGATACGGCGCAAGTAGATTCCCATCAGGAGTGCGATCGGGATGGTCATCGCAATCGTGAAAGTTCCCCACGGACTATCTTTCAGAGCATTCACCACGACCAGAGCTACGACGGCGAGAAGGATGATAAGGATGGTGATCACCGCGGCGTAGGCGACGACGCCTCCCACCATGCCGGTTTCTTCCTTTGCCATCTCCGTCAGGGATTTGCCATCGCGGCGGACGGAGAACAGTAGAATCACAAAATCCTGCACGCAACCGGCGAAGACGGCTCCGGCCAGCACCCAGAGCGTGCCGGGAAGATATCCGAACTGCGCGGCGAGCACAGGGCCGACCAGAGGCCCGGGACCTGCGATGGCTGCGAAGTGGTGTCCGAAGACGACCCATTTGTTCGTGACGAGGAAGTCACGGCCGTTCTCGAGTCGTTCCGCGGGTGTGGCGCGGAGGGCGTCGACGGCGAGAATTTTGGCGGCGATGAACTTGCTGTAGAAGCGGTATCCCAACGCGTAACAGCAGGTGGCCGCGGCAACCAGCCAGAGGGCGTTGATCGGCTCAGAGCGGTGCACCGCAACGACGGCAGTCGCTCCGGCGGCGACTAACGACACGGCGCCCCACACGAGAATCGAAAGAAGCCTATTCATACCGTCGAGCATTGTGTCGAATCTGCGAGCCGAGCGCAACGGGCAATGTCGGCAAGGAGTCCGAAAGGACGTGCCTGATCGATTTTCTTCGATGTTTTCTTCGGTTTGAGAGCGGTTCGTTTAATGTTACTCTATCTGTTCCGAAAGATTGCGATCCCGCGTTTTGGGGCCATTTCGCCGCCCCTGGCTGGGGTGCATTCAACGGACTCATCCCGAACTCATACCAACGAGGAGCACACGATGAAGATTGGCATACTAACCGGAGGGGGAGATTGCCCTGGATTAAATGCGGTGATCCGGGCGGTGGTTCGCAAGGGGATCTTCCACTACGACGATGAATTCGTGGGATTTCTGGAAGGCTGGCGCGGATTGATCGAGAACCAGAGCATGGCGCTCGATCTTGATGCGGTGAGCGGCATTTTGCCACGCGGTGGAACGATTCTGCGAACGTCGCGGACCAATCCTTCCAAGCGTCCCGATGGCTTTGATCGATGCATGGCCACAATCGCCGCCCATAAGATTGACGCCCTGGTTGCGATTGGCGGGGACGATACGCTTTCTGTTGCGCAGAAGCTGCATGAAAAAGGCGTAAAAGTCGTCGGCGTGCCGAAGACGATCGATAATGATCTAGGTGGGACGGACTACACCTTCGGGTTCGACACGGCGTGCAACATCGTGTGCGATGCGATTGACCGGGTTCACACCACCGCCGAGGCGCACAACCGCGTGATGGTAGTGGAAGTGATGGGACGCGACGCGGGCTGGATCGCGCTGTACAGCGGAATTGCCGGCGGCGCAGATGTAATTCTTATTCCGGAGCGGCCGTTTGATGTCGACAAAGTCGCCGAATCGATTCGCCAGCGGCACGAGCGGGGACGGTACTTCTCGATCGTGGTTGTCGCCGAGGGCGCGAAATTTGCTACTGGCGCCGGTGCTCCTGTCGTTCAAGACATGGGCAAGGACGAATTCGGCCACGCCAAGCTGGGCGGCATCGCCAACATTCTTGCGCGCGAAATTGAGAGCCGCACCAAGTTCGAGACCCGAGCGGTGGTGTTAGGACACATTCAGCGCGGTGGTTCTCCCACGGCCTTTGACCGCGTCCTGGCGACGCGCTACGGGTTGGGTGCGATCGACATGGTGCATCGCGGTGAGTTTGGCTGCATGGCGGCACTGCGGTCGAACAAGATCGTTTCGATCACACTGAAAGAGGCGATCTCTAAGAATCGGGTGGTCGATGACGAGATGATTCAGATCGCAGACGGCTTGTTTGAAGAGATCGGCGCAAAGGTGGCCAGCAAGTAGGTTTGGTTCTCGGGCCTCCCCCGCGTTCGGCGGGTGGAGGCCTATTTTTGTTTGAGCCAGAATTGGCGGATTTGATCGATGAAAGCTTGGGCGTGGCTATCGGCCGGAGTTGTTGCTTGCGCGATCAGTTGGGCGTACATGCACCGCATCCTGATGCCGTGGGAATACTACGAAAACGTAGTGCGTGGGCCAGTGAAGGCGCAGATGGGCGACCTCTATCCCCGTTGGGTGGGTACACGCGAACTCCTGATGCATGGCTTGAATCCGTATGGAGCAGAAGTCAGCCATGAGATTCAGATCGCTTTCTATGGCCACGTCATCGAGCAGAGTTATGACAGGCCCGAGTTTGAGATCATCGATGAGCAGCGGTTCGCGTATCCGGCATATGTCGTATTCCTGCTGGCCCCAACGATTCACCTCGACTTCGCAAACGTGCAGGCTTGGACACCGGTACTGCTGGCGGCGCTGACCGCGCTCAGCCTGCTGCTATGGTGCGGAGTGCTAAGGTGGAAGCCACCGCCAGTCATTGCGATGGCGCTGATCTTTTTTATTTTGAGCAGCCCACAGGTTGCGCAAGGATTGCGGCTGCGCCAAATCGGACTGCTCGCAGCCTTCCTTCTAACGCTGGCGGCTTGGTGCGTAACGCGTAATCGGTTGTTCGCGGCCGGCATTTTGCTGGCGGTAGCGACAATCAAGCCGCAGATGGTATCGCTATGCCTGGTATGGTTCTTCCTCTGGAGCCTGGGGGATTGGAAGAAACGCTGGCCGCTAGTTGGCGGATTCGCCCTAGCTCTTGGATTGCTGGCGACCGCAGGCGACATTCTTGTACCACACTGGGTGCGCTATTTCCTCGAGGGAGCAGAAGCCTATCAAAAGTATTTTCCGCTGGGCACCAAATCCGTTGTCCGAGTAATCCTCGGCGACTGGGTCGGCGGCACTGTTTCCGTCATAGCGATGATCGTTTTGCTGGTCTATGCATGGAACAAGCGGCGGGCCGCAGCAGAATCGGCGGAGTTTGCGCAAGCACTGAGCCTGTTTTTTGTCACGGCAACACTAATTTTTCCGCTACTGACTCCTTACAACCAGGTGCTGCTGCTCCTGCCACTCTTGATGCTCATCCGCGACTGGAGATTGCTGCCGAGGTGGGACCGCATAGGGTTTGCTCTATTCTTGTCCTGGCCGTTCGTGGCATGGGCGGCTCTGCTGGCGCATCCGCCACAACTGGACTCCTTGCGCCGCATTCCGCTGCTGCCTTCGGCATTGCTGCCTCTCACACCATTCCTCGTCTTGTGGCTGACGTTCAGGCTCTCGCAACGAGAACGGCCTGGACTGCCACATCCCATGTCAGAAATGCCTGGCGGTATCATGAAGCGGCAATTATGAATTTGGATCGCTGGCTGACGTCGAGGCGTTTGTGCGCACACGGAGTGCTGCTCGCGCTAACCATCTGGGCGTTTTATATCTGGACGATTGCGACTCCTACTCTCCGTGACCGAAACGGAAACTTGAAGGGCACAGACTTTCTGCATTTCTACACGCTGGGATCTCTCACGATTGCGCACCAAGGCGGCCAGTTATACAACATGGACGGTCAAACGGCCGTGGCGGCGCAACGCGTGCCCAACGCGGCGGGCATCCGCTACCTGCCGCTGTATCCTCCGCAGGTTTCGCTCGTGTTTGCGCCGGTGGCGCATCTCTCATACGGCTGGGCCCTCGCATTATGGTGGTTGTGCACGGCGGTGATCTATGGCGCTTGTTGCTATTGGATTTGGCGAGTATGTCCAAACCTGCGTGAATCCGGGGGGACCGTCGCTTTGGTCGCGATCGCCTTCCCTGCCTTCTTTCATTTGATTGCGTGGGGTCAAACCGGCGCGCTCGCGCTTGCCTGCTTCACTGCTGGTTTCCTGCTACTTCGGGATGAGCGGGAGTTCGCTGCAGGTCTCGCTTTTGGATGCCTCATTTTCAAGCCCCAGTTAGGACTGGCTGCGGCTGTCGTGTTCCTTATCAGCGGGAGATGGAAACTCCTGACAGGTGCGGCATTCTCAGCGACCGCACAAATCGCCGCGGGAATTGCTTATTACGGTGTCGACCCATTTCTGTCATGGCTACAAATGCTGCGTCATGTGCCGGCCTTACTACCCTCATTTGAACCGAGACCGTATCAGACGCACTGCTTGCGGACATTCTGGTCGATGCTTGTGCCGTGGAACCGGGCGGCTTTGGGCCTTTACGTCGTCAGCGCGATCCTTGTTCTCTGGTGGACGATCGCAGTTTGGAAACGCCATGAGCCGTTGTCGCTGAAGTACTCTGCGCTCCTGCTGGCAACGGTGCTGATTTCGCCGCATCTTACGGTTTACGATCTCGTCATTCTGGCGCCAGCGATCCTCCTGCTGACTGACTGGCTGATCTCCCAGCCTTCGGCCCCACAAGGAACTGGAAGTCTCATTTACCTGACCTGCGCGCTGCCACTGCTGGGGCCCTACATCCGCTGGACTCATATTCAGCTGTCTGTAATCGTGATGGCGGCCTTGCTGTACTTGATTTGGAGAACGACGAACAAGAAGGATGAGGCCGATGTGAACTCAACCGAGCAGGTGGGAACTGCGAGTTAAGGCCGAGCCACTGCTATCTCTTGCCGAATAGAAACGAAAGCGCAACCGGGAAACGTCGTGCCCATGCCGACTCGTGGTGAGTGGCACCCTCGTCGATCATCACCTGAAGGCGGCGATTGTCCAGACCTGCGCGGTGGAAAATGCCGGCGAGTTCGCGGACGTCGTCGACCACGCTTCGGTTCCGATCCTCGCGACCCGCTTCCGCAGTTCCTGCTGCCAGAAAGATCCGCTCGGGCCATTGCTTGATGGCGCGGCTGTCTCTGATCATCTGGCGATTCGATGCCCACAGAGACGGACTCTCGAGCAGCAGCCTTCCAAACCAGCCTGGGTGCATAGCCACGGTGTAGAGGGAGATTAAGGCGCCCAGCGACGATCCGCCGAGGCCGGTGTTCTCCGGTCCGAAGGCGACTCGATAATTTCGCGCAACAAACGGCATGACTTCCTTCATGAGGAAGTTGGGGTAGCGATTGCCTTGCACGCGAAGCATCATCGGACTAAGCGAACGATGTGGCATGTACTCACGGAAGCGCTCTCTGCCAGCGTTATCGATGCCGACCATAATCATAGGCGGCACCCGCCCGTCGCGAATCAACCGGTCGGCGGTTTCGTCGACCTGCCATTCCACGCCGGTAAACGACGTGGATGGCTCGAAAAGATTCTGCCCATCATTGAGGTACAGCACGGGATAGCGCCTAGCAGAATTCTCGTTGTCCTCGTATCTGGGAGGAAGCCAGACACGCAGGAACCTGGTATTGCGGAAGAAACGGCTACGGAACTCGTGCAAGCGTAGATCACCCGTCGCCGCCTCCACCCGAATGACGCCGGGAGCGACACCGGAACCGCTGATTTCAGTTTTCTGGGTTTCTTCCATCCAGGAAAAGCGCTTTCCTAGAATACAACGGCAG
>DATEHP010000277.1:0-5181 GCA_035279505.1 Candidatus Sulfotelmatobacter sp.
CCGGGTTTGCAGAATTCCAGGCGGGCGGTGGCGCGCGCACCCCGGCGCAAATCCTTGCGCATATCGGCGACCTGATGGACTGGGGATTGTCCATGGCCAACGGCGAACGCAAATGGAACGACTCCAAGCCGCTGCCATGGGATGACGAGGTGAACCGGTTCTTCGCGGCGGTGAAGAAATTTGACGACTATCTGGCGTCTGGGGCGCCACTGCAGGCGTCGCTGGAGAATCTGTTTCAGGGGCCGGTCGCGGATGCCTTCACCCACAGCGGACAGATCGGCATCCTGCGACGGATGGCCGGCGCTCCGGTGAAAGCGGAAAACTATTTCAAAGCCGAGATTCAGGTTGGACGCGTGGCCGCCGATCAGGCGACCCCGAAGCGTGAGTTCTAGAACTTACGCATTGTCATCCTGAGCCGCGGTTTTGGTGGCGGAGGATCTGTGCACTCCGCCGGCGGCTTTGGTGCTGCCTGCAAGTTGCAAAGGTCCTTCGCGGCAAACAACGCCGCTCAGGATGACATGAGGATTGAGAGTCACGCGGTTCGGTTGCGATAAAGCGACGCGTCGACCTGCTTCGTCATGGCCTGCAAATTCAGCGGAACCCCGAGGAACTCGCCGATCCTCCGGCTGACTTGTTCCGGTTCCTTCAGCGCATTGTGATACGCGATGCGAATTGCCTTGACGTGAGATCTCCCATCCAGCCAGGCATAGACTTCGAGCAAGTGCTTTTCAAAGGCAGCGGCCATCGCCGCCGGATTCGCGCCTTCTCTATAAGTTCCACGCCGCCGCAACATCTGATCCTGTGACGCCAATACTTCCGGCAGCGGCCGCTGCATGAAGACCACCCGATATTCATGATCGGCAGGCAGTGAAAGCAGAAGCCGCGAAATCACCTTCACGACTTTACCTTCGGCTTCCACAATGCAGCCAGGATCTTCAGGAAGTTGCTTGATGCGCTCCCACTCAAGATACCCGCGCGGATTATCGGCATCGGCCGTGCGCTCGCCGTCGGAAAGCGGCGTCATTCCACCGGCAACCAGCATCTGCATCATCAAAGAAGTGCCGGAGCGCGGCAGGCCGGAAACGATCGTGATCATGAAGTGATCAGCGTAGCAGAAGCCATGAGCAATGAGTGTTGAGCTGTGAGCTACCCAGGTTCGCTCATAGCTGATAGCTCACCGCTCAGGTTACAATGAGCGCATTAGGCCGAATCCGGCGGCGCGAAACCGCTCGAATTGAGGGTATGTCCTTTGGCGACTGGCGAAGTGACCACTTCCGGCTCCGAGAATATTCCGCAGCTTCCCAACCATAAGGTGAAGATCAAAAAGCAGGGCCAGCGTGCGTGCAATGAAAAAGATGCCAAAGGCAAGTTCTGTGGCGGGCATCTAAAGCTCTGGTCCTATAAGACCGACGTGGTCGAACGCGCATGTGGCGACGTCGAGAAGGCCTGGGGCCCGAATGCCGAAGTCTACCGCTGCGAGAACTGCAAGGCGCTCTACCTGCCGACTCCCGGGGAAAGCAAGGTTAACGTCGCGGGCACGGGAATGATTTCGGTTTTTGGATTGACCCTGCCACCGAAAGAGAACAAGCAGTGAGCAATGCGCGATGAGCCGTGAGCAATAACGAACTTCGCTGACGCCTTCGCCCGTATCTGGGGAATCGAAAAATTGAATCGCTCATGCCATCAAACCGCGTCCGTTCCTCGCGGGTATTTGCTCATTGCTCATCGCTCATTGCTGATCGCTAACGCATGAACACCTCCGACCTCATCTACGACTGGAACAAGAACTTCCCACGGGGACTACAACCTCCGGGACCAATTCTGCTCAACGATGAGAGCCTGCGCGACGGGCTGCAATCGCCTTCTGTGCGCGATCCTTCGATCCCCGAGAAGATTGAAATTCTTCATCTGATGGAGGCGCTGGGGATCAACTCCCTCGATCTGGGCCTGCCCGGTGCGGGGCCACGTGCGGTTGAAGCCGTGACCGCGCTGGCGCGCGAGATCGCCGCGCACAAGATGAAGATTCAGGCCAACTGCGCCGCGCGCACGCACGAGAACGACATTCGGCCAATCGCTGAGATCGTTCAGAAGACCGGCCTGCCCATCGAGGCGGCGACGTTCATCGGCTCCAGTCCCATCCGCCGGTTCACCGAAGGCTGGACCGACGACTTCCTCGTGACGACAACTGAGAAGGCTGTGAAGTACGCGGTTTCTCTCGGCCTTGATGTCATGTACGTCACAGAGGATACGAGCCGCTGCGATCCAGAAACAGTAAAGCGGCTCTACGCGACGGCGATCGAATGTGGCGCGCGTGCGATTTGCATTTGCGATACCGCCGGGCATGCCACGCCCATGGGGGCGTTGGCTCTTGTGCGATTCGTGATCGCAGAAGTGGTCAAACCCTCGGGCGAAAAGATTCGCGTCGACTGGCACGGCCACAGCGATCGCGGGCTTGCCATTGCCAACTCCATGGCGGCAATCATCGCGGGCGCACACAGCGTGCACGGTTGCGCCATCGGTCTGGGCGAGCGCGTCGGCAATACGCAGATCGATCAGATGCTGGTCAACCTCAAGCTGATGGCCATCGCGCCCTGGGACCAGCAGGACCTGACCAAGCTCAAGGAATATTGCGAAGCGGTATCGCGCGCGACCGGCGTGCCAATCCCCCGCAATTATCCCGTCGTGGGCGACGATGCGTTCCGCACCGCGACCGGCGTACATGCGGCGGCCATCATCAAGGCGTACCACAAGAATGATGTTGTGCTCGCCAACACGGTCTACTCGGGCGTGCCTTCACATGTGTTCGGGCTCGATCAAATCATTGACGTGGGCCCGATGAGCGGCAAGTCCAACGTGCTGTTTTGGCTGGAGCGGCACAATATCCCGGCGTCCGACGACATTGTGGATCGCATCTATCAGCGCGCCAAGCAAAGCGACCATACTCTCAGCGAGGCTGAGATCCTCGAGTGCGTGCCGTTTTCGGCGCTGAAGAAATAACCGCATGCCTGCTCTTCGACATGCGATTCTCGGTGTAGGCGGTGTCGGAGGTCTGATCGGCGCCTCGCTCGCACGATTGGGCGATTCAGTCACGGCCGTGTTAAAGCCGCCGTCCCTCGCCTCCTACCCCGAAGAGCTCAAACTGGAAAGTCCCTTCGGAAACTTTGCCGTGTCCGTGGCGCGCAGCGCCGAGGTACCACCTCTAGATGTACTGTGGATTGCAGTCAAAGCCACCCAACTGCAGGATTCTCTCGCCGCGGTGAGTCATCCTGAGTCGGTCGGCGCCATCGTTCCGCTGCTCAATGGCATCGATCATCTCGCGTTGCTGCGAAAGAAGTATGGTAACGAGCGCGTGATCGCAGCCACCATCGCGGTCGAATCCGAGCGCGTCGCGCCCGGTCAGATCGTGCACCGCTCCCCATTTGCGATTTTGAACGTATCCTCCGCCGGGCGTCCGTTGCTGGGCTCCGCGCTCAGTCAATTCCAGAAGTTCGGCTTCGAGTGCCGCTTTATCGACGATGAATCGACGCTGATGTGGACCAAACTCGTCTTCCTCGCCCCCATCGCCCTGGCGACAACGGCGTTCGATCAGCCCGTCGGCGGCGTGATGAGCAATCCGGAGTGGAAAGCCCAATGGGAGTCCTGCGTGCGCGAGGCTTGCGCAGTCGCGGCAGCAGAAGGCGCCAAGGTCGATGCGAATACTGTTTTTGCCGGGATGAGCCGGGCTCCCTACGGCATGCGCAGCTCGATGCAGAAAGATGTCGAGCGAGGCAACCCGCCGGAACTGGATGCAATCGCCGGCCCGATTCTTCGTGGCGGTTCTCGCCATGCTATCGAAGTTCGCGCTACCAGAGCGTTAGTGAGCGCAGTCGAAGCGCGCGGCGGACCTCGTGAAGCTGACGCGAGATTTCCCTCCTGAGACGATTTCTACAGCAGCTATTCTGGTTGTGCTGCACTGAACGCTTCTGCCAACTCCCGGCGTCCAGGTTTGTCGCCCCGAGCCGCAACTTTGAGCAATGTCTGGAAATATTTCTGCGCCGTGTGACGATCGCCGGCCAGCTTCGCCGCTTCCGCTGCTCCGTATAGCGATCGAAAGCGGTTGGGTTCCTTGGTCAGCGTCGCTTCAAACTCCTGGAGAGCTTCCGTGGGTCGCTTTAATTCCAGTAATAATTCCGCCAGAAGTTCGCGCGCCGGCGCAAGTGGGCCGGGAGTTACCACGCTCTTTTCGGTCTGATCTTCCTGGGCCGCCGCCGCACGCATTCCTGTGATAGCTCTCTGGCTGTCGCCATCGGCAAAGGCCAGCCAGGAAGATACTTCCTGTCGCTGAATATCAACCTGGTTGGCCCAGTAAGCTTCTTTCATCGTCATCAGTTTTTCGCGCATCTGTTTCAGAGACTCGATTGATGAGAGCGCGGCGGCGCGGTCCTTAAGGTGCACCGCCGCCAGACCACGCACGTAGTAGGTGATCGCGTCGGTGTAAGGAAATGGCGTGGAAACTGTCTCCAGCTTGGCTGCCTCGAACCACGCCTTCCGTTCGAGGCAATAGCGGGCAGGGATAGCCGCGCGCGCAAAGTATGCCGTCGCCGGGCTGGCCGCTCCAGTGTTCGGAGAGGCTGGATCAAAGTGGGCGAAGGCTCCAGCGGCCGATTCCACCAGACGCTTCGCAGCGTTGTCCTGACCGGTTTGCAGGTAGGCGTAGACCATATAGTCGGTGGCATGCAACTCCTCCGGCGTCTGACCCGCATTTCGTGCTGAAGCCGCAGCAGCTATGTTGGCGTCGATCGAGGCTTGCCAATCTCCAACGCGCGTGAACGTATGGGATGGCATGTGCAACGCGTGCGGCGTTGAAGGTGCGATCTCGCCATAACGTTGAGCCGCTCCGATCGCCCGCCCCGCCAGCGCTGGAACGTCGTAAGCGTGAATGATGTAGTGAGCCAATCCCGGATGATCGGGATACTTAGCGAACAGGCTGTCCAAGATTGCACCGGCCTTGAGTTGCTTGGTGTAGGTCTTATCGGCCGGATCGGCATCGGCGGCGACAGCCAGTGCATAGAAGATGGCGGCTTCGGTGTCCTCGGGGTGAGCGGTACTGAGAGCAGCCATTGCGCCTTCGTATCCCAGCTTCCGTGATGGCTGGTCTGTGTTCGCAGTATCGGTAAACAGTTGCGCGACGGCCTCGACATA
>DATEHP010000278.1:0-12005 GCA_035279505.1 Candidatus Sulfotelmatobacter sp.
AATCTAGAAACGGAACACGTACGATGCCTTCACGAAAAACTGGCGGCCGTCATTGATATAGCCATTGCGGGTGGTCAGGATCGCGTCGGTCACGGGATCGACCCCTAGATTGCGATCCAGATTCCCCAGATCGCTGTTGTAACCAACATAGATTGCTGTACCCGGATGGATGAGGTAGGTGATCAGGAAATCGGTGTTGAAGTTCTTGGTGCGGGACAGCGAACTGATGTCCGGATTCGATAACACCGCGTTGTACTGGAGAATCAGGCGAGCGGACAGATTGCGCGTGAACTGATAGTTCCACTTGCTGCGAATGATGTGGTTGGTGACCGCGGTGAGGTGAGTATCGCGTTCACGGATGTGTTCGATCAGGTAGGCGTTATCGATGCGCAGACGTCCGGCTGCGTGGAAGGTCAGAGTGAAATTGCCTTGGTCCTCGTGCCCGATCGTGGGCGCCTGGTTCGCGGCAGGGTTGAAGTTCACTCCGACGCCGGACACAAAGAATGCGGTTAGCTCGAATTCCTTGAACCAACTCGTTCCCGCATCAATTCCCCAAAACGGTTGCGGATAGGCAGTCACTCGCGAGAGCGTGCCGTAATCGATGGGGCGCAGGCGGACGTCGTCGTATCCGTAGGGATGAAAGTTGACGTAGGTGCCTCGCGTCATGTCCACGCGAAACCCGGGATACGCAAAGTAATCGAGCGCCGTACCGCTGTGGTCCCAGATATTGAACATCTGCAGCGTCGGCCCGTACGAGATGAGGAACTTACCCTCAGGCCGCCAGTAGTAGCTGGCTTTGAGGAGTTGCTTGCGGAGATCGACGCGGTTCACGAATCCGGTCTGGCTTTCGAAGTTGGGACTGAAATCGAGGTATTGCGCCTGCAAGTTGAGCTTGCGTCCCATTCGTTCGAGGTCGAGTTTGTAGCCGAGTCCATCCAAGGTCGGAGTTCCCGCGATAATGTCGTGTGTGGAACTACTCACTGCCTGACCTTGCAGGCGCCAGTGTTGGTCGAGCTTTAGATTTGCGTCGATGCCTCCGACGCGGTTGTATCCACCCGCGAATTCGCGATCGGTGTAGATCGCTCCAATCGTGGATTGATCAAGAATGTCGCGGCTCACGCGCGCAACTGTGTAAGTTGCCCGGTCACCAGCATGGGGATCGGCTGGAGGCAAAGCTTCTCCTGGGGCGCGATCATCGCTGGCGAGAATTCCAACGGCCCACGGACCCGTCTTGCCGGTCAGGCGTAAGCCGAATTCCGGGTGCCCGATGTTGCGAGTGAAGACCAGGTCGATCGGGCTGGTGAAGTAGTTGCTGTTTTCGAGGAAGAACGGGCGCTTCTCCGGGAAGAAGACAGCAAAGCGCTGGTTGACGGTGATCTGCGGCTGGTCGGATTCGATCTGGCTGAAATCGGGGTTGATCGTGGCATCAAGCACGAAGCTGTCATGCAGGATGAACTTCGCGTCCAATCCCACTTCCGGCTGCAAGGTGCGACTGGAGAACATCGGATGCGTGGGATCGCGGTCATCGATGTCACGGAACCCGCGCAATAGTCCATAGGGAATCAGCTGAATATTGCGAGCGGGCGAAATGTGATCGATACCGGTTGCGGTCGCCGCCTGATTGAAGCGCCCCTGTATGCGATTCGAGATGCGCGGCCAGAACAGGTTTTCGTTGGTGCGAGGGATGCTGCGGTTGAGGATGATACGCCATTGCTGAGGATCGGTTTTCGGAAAGCGCAGGCTCTTGAACGGGATCGTCATCAACAACATGTAACCCTGGCTGGTGAGGCGACCTTCGGAGTTCCACACGGTGTCGAACGACGGATCGAAACCGCTGAAATCGGCGGGAAGGCCATTGCCGATCGAGCCTTCGGTCCAGAGCGCGTCCCACTGGATGCCCAGGGGATTGGCCGCGAAGGTGTATCCGCGGCGAGCATCGTTGAAGGTGTCGATCATGATCTCAGCCGCATCGTCGGAGAAGATATCTTCGCGGCGAGTCATGCGGGCGCGAATCTTGTCAGGCTCTTTGTCCCAGCAGATGAAGACGGCGTAAAGGTTGTGGTCGTCGTAGGCGAGATAGACGTCGGTGTCTTGCGTGGGCGGTGCGCCGTCAGCGGGCTCGCGCGCGATAAAGCCGGAGACCTTCAACATGTTTACGGACACTCCGCCGGCAGGCCGCATGGCTTCGAAATCGGCAAGCTTCGGCGCGTGCTCGATGCGGGGGATTTGTATCGCAGGCGGTGCGGCGAACGCGTTGTGCGCCAGACACAAGACCGCCAGCGAGATGAGAAATGATTTGAGACGCAAATGCGCGAGACTCACCAGTTGAAGGAGCATTTTACATGTTGGGCGCGATGCTGGAGTTGATCAGGAATTGACAGAGTAATGCCCGAGCGCCGTTGGTGAGTTGGACGAGAGGCGTACAAAACGGATAGCAAACGTAACGGTCAGTGCTTGAAGATGGCCCGGGCCACCTACTGATCCTTTCCAAGGCGAGCCCCTCTACATTCCGCCCACGGATGTGCCACAATCAGTCTTTCTTCGAAACTGTTGCAGAGGGCCGCTCTCCTCCGATGATCATTAACCACGCCGAACGCGCGCATAACCATAACTGGGAACTCGACCCCGTCATTCGGTCGCTGCTGGATACCGACTTCTACAAACTGTTGATGCTGCAGTTTATCTGGAAGCACTTTCCCAAAACGCAGGTGGAGTTCTCGCTGTTCAACCGCCATCCCGCGGTCCGCATCGCCGACATCATTCACATCGAGGAGTTCAAGGTTCAGTTGCAGCATGTCCGCGGATTGCACTTCCGCATGTCGGAACTGGTCTGGCTGGCTGGCAACACGTTCTACGGGCGGCGCGGAATTTTCGAGCCTGCATTCCTGGAGTGGCTGGAGAAGGACTTTCGCTTATCCGACTACCAGTTCCGCGTGCGCGACGGCCAAATCCAGTTGACGTTTGAGGGACCATGGACCGCGACCACGATGTGGGAGCTATATGCGCTGGCGATTCTCGACGAGTTAAAGACACGGGCGCAATTAAAAACGTTGAGCGAATTTGGGCTCGACATTCTGTATGCCCGGGCAAAGACAAAGCTATGGAGCAAGATTGAGCGCCTGCGGGGCGTGCCGGAATTGAGCGTGGCTGACTTCGGAACCCGCAGGCGTCATAGCTTCCTGTGGCAGGAATATGTTGTGGTAGCGATGGCCGCCAATCTCGGCAGCAATTTCATCGGCACTTCGAATGCCTTTCTCGCTCACAAGCATGATCTGGAAGCGATTGGAACGAACGCCCATGAGATTCCCATGGTCATGGCCGCTCTGGCGAACGATGATGCCGAGTTGAAAGCATCGCAATACAAGATGCTTGAGCTCTGGCAGCAGACCTACGAGGGCGCGTTGCGGGTCATGCTGCCGGACACCTTTGGAACCACTCAGTTTCTGGCCGAGGCGCCAGAGTGGGTGGCCGACTGGACCGGGCAGCGCGTCGACAGCAAGGATCCTTACGTTGCCGGCGATGAGTACATCCAATGGCTCAAGACACGAGGACGCGATTCGCGCGAGAAACTTCTGATCGTTTCCAACACACTGGATGTGGACGCGATCTTGGGGCTGCAGGCGTATTTTGGCGGAACGATGGCGAAGGGGCTTGTTCCCGATGATTTTCGTAATGCCTCCGATTTTAACGATCCGAACAAATGGACAGCGGATCCAAGGATCCGTTTCAGCGCAGGCTGGGGAACTTTGCTGACCAATGATTTTCGCGGATGCAACCCGAACGATGGAGGCGGGTTTGATCCGATCGGTCTTATCTGCAAAGTGTCGAACGTCGAAGGGCGGCCGGCGGTGAAGCTGTCTGATAACTATTCGAAGGCCCTCGGCCCACCTTCGGAGATTGAGCGTTACCGCCGAGTGTTCGGCACGGCCGGAATCGCGAATGCCCCGCTGGTAGCGTGAGGAAACGTGTAGCCCCGGACGCATTCGTCCGGGGTTGCGCGCGAAAGCGCGAAATGACGACTGCAAGCGCGGAACGTGCCTGCACTTCCCGCAGCGACACGCTCGCTTTGCTCGCGGGGCGGAGGAAGGCGTCCGCCCCTACACGAACCTCGTTACCACGTGCCTTCCGTTCTGTGTCACATTAGACGTTCATGCCTCCGATTGCCGAATCCAGGGCGGGACGCGCCGCCTTTTCCCATCCGGGATTTTTGCTCTTCCAGATTGCGCGATTTCTGATAGTGTCCGCCGTCGAGATGCAGGCGGTGGCCGTGGGTTGGCAAGTCTACGAGATCACCAAGCGGCCGCTCGACCTTGGATATGTGGGACTGGCGCAGTTTCTGCCCGCGATACTGTTGTTTCCGATCTCAGGACATGCTTCGGACCGGTTTGAGCGGCGCAATGTATTGTCGGCGTGCTATGCGGGATATGCTTTGTGCTTCGCCCTGTTGCTGGCTTTGAGCCGGCGTAGCGTCCCGTCCATTGCGCCGATTTACATCGTGCTGGTGATGATCGGAATCGTGCGTTCTTTTAACGGGCCCGCCAGCCGCTCGATCCTGCCGCAGCTTGTGCCGCAGGAGCATTTCGCGAATGCCGTTGCCTGGAATGCGACGATTTTTCAGGCCGCCACCGTTCTGGGTCCATCCTTAGGAGGAATTGTCTACGCGGCATTCCGCGGGCCCTCGGCGGTTTATGTGATTGCCATGGTCACGGCTATTGGGGCAACCGTTACCACATTCCGTATCAAGCCGGAACTGAAGGCACGTCCTCGAGAGCCGATGAATTTTAAGACTCTCTTTGCCGGTTTGCATTTCATCCGGGACAACAAGCTGATTTTGGGCGCAATCTCGCTGGATTTATTCGCCGTAATGCTCGGCGGTGCCGTAGCGCTCCTTCCGGTTTACGCGCGGGAAATTCTGCATACCGGGCCGTGGGGGCTGGGTCTGTTGAGGACGGCCCCCGGAGCGGGTGCGGCGCTGATGGCGATTCTGGTGGCGCACTGGCCGTTGCGTGGAAACTCAGGACCTAAATTGCTATGGGCTGTTGCCGGATTTGGTGTGTTTACGATCATCTTTGGATTGTCGCGCAGCCTCACCCTTTCGCTGATCGCGCTGGTGCTGCTGGGAGCGAGCGACATGATCAGCGTCATCATTCGCGCGACCTTGACACTGCTGGCTACGCCCGACGCGATGCGGGGTCGGGTAACGGCGGTGGACATGATCTTCATCGGCACCTCAAATGAGTTTGGGCAGTTTGAATCGGGAGTCACGGCGCAGTGGTTTGGAACGGTCCCGGCGGTCGTGCTGGGAGGAGTGGGAACCCTGGTGGTCATTGCGTTGTGGGCCTGGTGGTTTCCGGACCTTCGAAGAGCTGGCGAATTGCATTCGATTACCAGCGACGCTCAGTCGACGACCGCTGATCCAGCCTAAGAGCTTTCACGACAGAGGACACGCAGGAACACAGAGCGGTCATGCCGTAGAATGTCGGTTTCATTCCCCAACGAGGAATCAGATTGCTCGAGCGCTACTTCCGTCTCAAAGAAAACCAGACCACGGTTCGCGCAGAGTTTCTGGGCGGACTGACGACCTTCATCACGATGGCCTACATCGTGGTGGTGAACCCGCAGATTCTCTCCAAAGCTGGAATGCCGGTCGAGGGCGTGGTTTTCGCCACCTGTATTTCGTCTGCCGTGGCAACGCTGGTGATGGGGCTTTACGCCAATTATCCGATCGCACTCGCGCCGGGCATGTCGCTGAATGCCTACTTCACCTATTCCGTGTGCCTGGGAATGCATGTGCCCTGGCGGACTGCGCTGGGAGTGATCTTCTTCTCCGGCGTCTTCTTCCTGATTCTGACCGTCAGCCGCGTGCGCGAAAAGATCGTGAACGGGATTCCGGACTGTCTGAAACACTCAACGGCGGGCGGGATTGGCATGTTCATCGCCTTCGTTGGACTACGCAATGCGAATCTGGTGGTGGCGAATCCCGCGACCTTCGTCGGCCTGGGAAGCTTTAGAAATCATGAGGCGCAGCTGGCGTGCGTGGGGCTTGCCATCATCCTGATTCTGATGGCGCGAAAAGTGACGGGTGCAATCCTGATTGGCGTCGTGGCTACCACCTTGCTCGGCATCTTCCGCGGGATGGCAACCTGGCCGGCACACATTCTCTCTTTGCCACATCCGTCGACAACCTGGCTGAAGCTGGATTTGCGAGGAGCGCTCCACCTCGGCTTACTCGAAATCATTTTCGTCTTCCTGTTCGTCGATCTGTTCGACAACGTGGGCACGTTGCTGGGAGTCTGCGAGCAGGGCGGATTTGTGAAGGACGGGAAGATTCCGCGGGTGGGGCGAGCCCTGGTGTCGGATGCCATCGGCACGGTTTTCGGTGCGCTGACCGGAACTTCGACGGTGACCAGTTACATCGAGAGCGCGGCGGGAGTGGCGGCTGGTGCCCGGACCGGGTTGAGTAATGTCTTCGTGGCGGGACTATTTCTTTTGGCGGTCTTCTTCACGCCGCTGGCGACGGCGATTCCGGGATACGCAACTGCGCCTGCATTGATGGTGGTGGGTGCGCTCATGACCGAATCGATCGGGCGCGTGGTTTGGTCCGATTTCACCGACGCGATTCCTGCATTCGTGACCCTGCTGGCGACTCCGCTCACCTTCAGCATCGCGACCGGACTGAGCCTGGGATTGATTTCTTACACATTGGTTAAAGTTGCGGCTGGCAAATTCCGGGAGGTTAGTCCGGTGATATGGATTCTGACTCTGCTCTTCATCTTCCGCTACGTTTATTTGGCCTCGGAATGAAAACCTTCCACCCCGAAGTTAATCATGAGCGAAGGTGCTTACAACCGAACATGAAACAGGCGTCATCCCGAAGCCCCGCGTCTTTTCCAGCGGGGCGAGGGATCTCCCCGCATGCATCCAGAGGGGAGATCCTTCGCTCCGCCTGAAGAACGGCTCCGCTCAGGATGACCCCCGCTGGAGCATCTGTATTTTCGAGGGAGGGCTCCAACCTACACGAAGGAAACCTACGGGACATTCACTGTCACGGTTGCGGTCGTGCGGCTGTACTGATTCGTGGCGTACAGTGTGTAGGTTGTGGTTGCTGTCGGATTCACCGTCACGGTTGCGTCGCGGACTGCACCTGGGCCCGGGGAAACGATGACGTAATCCGCGCTGCCTGCAGTCCACGAAAGGGTTACGCTCGCCCCGGAGGAAACGTGACTTGCTGAAGCCGTGAAACCGCTGACGGTCGGCGCGGCACCGGTGGGATAGTTGGCGCTGGTATAGATAGGAGCCATCTGCACGACTTCAAAGGCAGATGCGGGGACTGTTTTCAACGAATCGAGATCGGATCCCCAACGGCTGTCGGATACTCCTGTCACAAATAACGAACTTCCGTTGTCGGCCAGGATCAATCCGTAATGCTGCATCGCCGTGAGGATGACCTGCATCTGCGAAGAGAATCCTGAGATGTCATAGCTGGACTTCAGGCGCAGTCGCATGCCCATCGGCGGGGCGCTGGGGTCGCTGGTGTTCGCTGCCCAATGTGACGCTGGAGGGATGAATGCAGCCCGCGTTTTAGGCAACGTGAAGCGGAAAGCGTGTTGAATCTTTCCTGCAGCGACTTCGTCATATCGCACCAGGCCGGGGAAGATGGGCAGGCCCGCGGCATCAGCGGATGTCCAAGTGTAAGGACGTTGCTGGTCAGAAAGCAGATCCCAGACCGCGGTCGAATCGGCGTTCCAGCTTCCGTCCCCATTCACGGAGGAATTGTAGAGTTCGTACAGAAAGCAGTTGCCGTTGTCGAGGACCAGCACGTGGCGATCTCCGGTACTGGATGATCCGCCTTCAATCGGAGCGTTGGCGGGAACCGGCATCGGGCCAGGATCGCTTTCGTCGCCGTAGGCCTGAAGATTCACTTTGACCAGCGACTGACTTCCGTTGACCACAACATAGGGAATGCCGTAAGTGGGATCGGTGCCCCAGTCCGGGTGCACATTTACGGAGCCAACCCAATTCGTGATGATCGTTCCGGAATTCGGATCGACCGGGGAGGATGAAATGTCGGTGTTCCACAGATTACCGCTGGTGAACGGGACAAAACCGTTGAGACTTGCAGTCTGTCCGGTGGACATCCCGTTGCAGGCGAGATTGCCGCCACCGGTTCCCCCGCCGTTCCCGCCGCCTCCACCGCCATTCCCGGCTTTGCCTGACTGATTCGAAACACCTGAGCAGGTAGTGAAAGAGATGACCGCCGTCGCGAGGGTAATGACAGCAACAATCCGGAGGGCTGCGCGAGACTTACCCATGAAGACATTCTCCGAGAATCGCTCGACCTTCAAAAGAGGCCGTTCGGACATGTCCTGATTCGAATGCTGGCCGCAGGATTTTGGCCGGGGCCGCGCGGGCAAGGTGCCCGCGCCACGGCTCGGCGGACGCCAGCGCTACTTCGCCCTCAGCAATGTTTTCGCCGCTCCCATGTTGTCGTATT
This sequence comes from Candidatus Sulfotelmatobacter sp., assembly GCA_035279505.1. Taxonomy (GTDB): domain Bacteria; phylum Acidobacteriota; class Terriglobia; order Terriglobales; family Acidobacteriaceae; genus Sulfotelmatobacter. The sequence continues at coordinate 8,495 of DATEHP010000278.1, forward strand.
TGTCGTAGGCGCGTACGACGATTACGTGTTCGCCCGCCGCGTCTTTCGCGGGATCGAGTGGGACCTTGAAGTCGTAATCTTCAGTTTTCGAGTCGGACAGCTGTCCTGCCGGTTCTACGTACTTCCACTCGCCGGCGTCCACAGAGAATTCCGCGCGCTTTATCGCCGAGAATCCATCATCCGCGCGGAAACGGACGTGAATCTGTCCGCCCTCCAACGAGGCAGTGACGTTTTCGATGCGCGGAGGCGTGGTATCGACTTCAAAGCGGCGGCTCTCGCGCGATGCCGAGAGCGCATCACCAGGCGAATGCGATGGAGCATCGGAGGCTACAACCTTGATCGTGTAGCCGCCATCGGGAAGCAGGCTGGCGTCGAAGGAATAAGCCTTATCGGTGATGTTGTCCTTCAACAGGAGCCAGCGAGATTCTCCGTCGCCTCGGTAGTAGACGGAATATGCGAGTTGATCATCGTTGTCGTCGTGCCCGGTCCACTTCACGCCGATCGCGTCCTTGTCATGAGTGCTAGGCACGGGCGATTCGAAGTGGATGGAGGAGCCGCTGACATCAGTGCTGGCGTTCAGCGAGGTCTTCGGAAGTGGTTGGTAGCGCACGCCTATCTGCACCGAAACGTCGTCAATCTCCGGCGCAATGTTTTTCGGCAAATAGTTCACGGTCACAGAATCGACCGAGGGCTTTGTGCCTCCATCGTGCAGAACCGCCTTCCACTGCGTGTATCGTGCCGACGGGATGTTTAACTCTACGCCCTTGCTCAGATCGACTTGCTTCCACGGACTCCAGTTGCGGTCAGGATTGTCGACGTTGCCGCTGCGAGCCAGCAGGTCGATATTTCCTGAGCCACGAAATTCGCCGCGTCCCCAGCGCGAAAAAATCTTGGCATCGAAAACATCGCTTTCGTAGGAGCCTTCCTTCTCCGCGCCTGGTCCGAGGACGAAGACCTTGCCGAGATTGCTGGTCGCGGCATAGAGGCCGCCATTCGGTGCCTTGGCAAATCCGGTAACTTGCGAGGCTGGCGCTTTTAGCAGGTCAGAATAGTCATCGGGCCCATCGATCGCAAAGACATGCCCACGGTTTCCAGTGCCCGCCAGCAGCTTATTGCGCGAATCGAAAGCAAGGGCATAGACGATATCTTCCCGCGAGGTCCAAATACGCAAAGGCGAGCCGTCCGATCCGATCCGGTAAACGTCGGACCCCCCGGTTGCACCTCCGCCAGGAATCGGAAACGGAGTGATCTGCCCGGGCGTGGGAGTCGTCACGACACCGGGGATCTGAGCGCCCGGCATCGCAGCAGGGTTTTGTCCCATCGTGATCATCATCGAAGGGTTACCCGGTGCCCCTCCCATCCCGGGGCGCTTTTCACCGACACCTGCGGCATAGATATTGCCGTCGTGATCGAGCGCCAGGGCCGTGATTTCCTTCTTCGGCGCACTGTAGAGAACGAACCCTTCCCCGGCCGGAGAAATTCGGTAAACCAATCCGCTGCCATCCGTGCCCGCGATCAGGTTGCCTTGCGCATCCAATGTGAGGGCGCGGATGTGGGTTTCATCACTCTTGAAGAAGAGCGAATGCTCTCCCTTCGGAGTCACCTTGTAAATTTCGCCGCGATCGCCAGTGCCGACGTAGAGATTTCCAGCCTTGTCAAGGGCCAGGTCCCAGATGTACTTCGTCCCGGGCGCGAAATACTCGGAAGAGGTCCAGGAAGGATCGACTGAAGGCTTGGCAGGATCTTTCTGCCCGTTGCCGGCGGACTTGTTTTCGGACTTGGAAGGTTCAGTCTTGTCTGCGGCCTTGTGCTCGATCTTGTACACCTTACCATCCGGCGCTGTGGCTGCGTAAATTACACCGCCCGGAGCGACTCGGAGTGCCTGCACCTGCAGTTCTTGCGGCTGGAAGATGATGGTCGACTTGCCGTCTGTGGTGATCCGGTACACACGGGCGGGAGAACCTGTGGCGGCATAGATGTTTCCCGCATCGTCGGCTGCGACTGCCCAGATATAGGTCGAGGGCGTGGCATAGAGCAGCTTGAACGATGGCGCCAGTTCCAGTCCCCCAGAACTCCGGATGGCCACTCCGGTGGCCGTACCTTTAACCAGGTCTTCAAATTTCGACTGCTCCCATGTGCGCGTGCCTTCGGCAACGGCTGGACGGGAAACCGAGGTGATGGCAAAGGAAAGGAAGAAAAAAACAAAAACGTAACGTGGGAGCCTGAGCGCGGTGTGTAATGTCATATCTCGATTGGGAATCCGGAACCTCGGATTGCGATAGCTTTCTGCAATGCCCGGAAACCTCAGGTTAACATGCGAAAGGCCTGCATTGCTGCGGTCGCACTCGAATTCTGCAGGGCAGCTTGCACTCGAAAGGTCTTGGTCTTCGCGTTCTCGGCACCCTGTCTCGAGTGAGACTGCGCAGACAAAATCTTCAGACCTGCGGCGTGATATCGTAGATTTTTATGCATTCCGCGCGGCAAAGGCTGCTCACCACACTCGCCCACAAATCGTTTCGGCTGGGAGAGTTCAAACTTTCCTCTGGAGGAACGAGCGATTACTACATTGATTGCCGTACGACCACGCTCGACGCCAAGGGGTCGCGGCTGACTGGGGAAGTATTCCTGGAAGAAATCCGGAACCGTGGATGGAAAGCACAGGCGATTGGCGGGTTGACCATGGGCGCCGACCCGATTGTCGTCGCGGTTTCGGTGGTGAGCGGCGAACTCAACGGCTTCCTCGTTCGCAAGGCGGAAAAGCAGCACGGTACAGGACAGCGTATCGAAGGCTTTCGACAAAAGGGCGCACCCGTGGTGATCGTGGACGATGTCTGCACGACTGGAACCTCGACGATTCAAGCGATCGAGGCGGCGCGCGAATTTGGATTTGAAGTCATCGGCGTGATGTGCCTGGTCGAGCGGGAAGAGGCGAAGGGACGTCCTGGTGTCGAGAAGGCTGCCGCGCCGGCACTATTCGTTTCTATCTTCACAGCGAACGACGTGCGCAAAGAACATGTTGCGCAGACCGACGACACGGAGCCGAGTCTCTTCGCCGTGGCGGCAGTTTGTGAGTTGTGCGGAAGACCGGCGGTAACAAACATTCCGAGAAGCCGCTGCGAGGCACACAAGAATTAGGACCTTGCTTTTTCAATTACTCAATTTCTCAATTACCCAATTACGCAATCTCCATGATTCAGACTCTCGAATGGACCGATAAGGGCGTGCGCTTCATCGACCAAACGAAGCTGCCCACCGAAGAAGTGTACGTGACCTGCAAGACGCACGAGCAGGTGGCCGACGTGATCCGCAACATGGTGGTGCGCGGGGCGCCGGCAATCGGCGTGGCTGCGGCCATGGGGATCGCGCTCGGGGCTAACAATTCCAAGGCCGAGACCACGGGCGATCTAAAGCGGGACTTGGACGCCGTGTGCGATCTGATCAGCAAGACGCGGCCCACGGCAGTGAATCTATTCTGGGCGATCCGGCGGATGCAGGAGAAGTTTGAGCGCAT
>DATEHP010000279.1:0-13024 GCA_035279505.1 Candidatus Sulfotelmatobacter sp.
GCGGCGCACATTATGCTCTTCGGCCACAGCTGGGGCGGCTCTGCCGCAGTGATTCTCGCGCGCGAATTGAATCGCGTCGGCATCCCGGTGATGCTGACGGTCCAGGTCGATAGCGTCGCGAAGCTCTGGCAGAAGGATGCAATCATTCCTGAAAACGTGGCGGCCGCGGTCAATTTTTACCAGCCGCACGGAATCATTCATGGCCGCTCCGCCATCAAGGCTGCCGACGATTCCAAAACCCGGATCCTCGGCAACTATCGCTTCGACTACAGGCAGACGCCGGTCCGCTGCGAAGGATATTCCTGGTTCGACCGCATCATTACCCCAAGTCACATGCAGGCCGAATGCGATCCCAACATCTGGACGCAGGTCGAGAATCTCGTGCTGGAGCGCATGACGCCCGAACCCAGTCGCCTCGCCGCCAATCCCTGATCGACGGTTGCCGTGCAACTTTCAACCTGAATTCGGGTTCCAAACAGGATAGGATTACCTCAGCGGTAGCCCAGCCTACCTAAAATCACGGTGGAAGGTACCGATATGAAAAAGTCCACCTCGCTCCAAGCCCTTCTTGCAGGAATCGTCTCCCTCGGTCTTGTCTGCGTCTCCGCGCCTGCCTTCGCTCAGCATGGCGGTAGTCACAGCGGCGGTGGAGGTGGTGGCTCCCACGCTGGTGCTGGTGGTGGTTTCCGCGGTGGCGGCTCCCCTGGCGGCCTCCGCGGCGGCGGTAGTTATGGCGGCGGCTTTCACGGCGGCGCGCCGACGTTCAGCGGTCGGGGATCGTCCGCGGGGTCTGCCGTTAATTCCCGCGCCCCAAGTAGTGCAAATTCCGGACGCCCGTGGTCTTGGGAAGGTCACAGTGGCCGCGACACAACTCCCGGATGGCATCAGTTCGCATCCGGCGACGCTAGGTCGATCGGTCGCGGAGCGGGTGGTGCTGCGACCCGGTCCGGCGCTTCCTCCATGGCAGCAAGGTCTGCCGCCACGCCGAATCACGCGGCGGTAGCCGACGGACAGTGGCACTCCTTTGCCGCACCTCGCACCGAGATTGCTCGCGCAACCGAAACCACGACCTTCAACCGTGCTGGTATGGTCTCCAGCAACTTCGCAGGGCGCGGCAATTTCGTTAATGGCTTCGGATGGCGCGGCGGCCGGGGTTGGGGCTGGCCCGGTTGGAACTGGGGATGGGGTTGGGGTTGCTGCGGTTGGGGTTGGGGATTCGGTTGGGGATGGGGTTGGGGTTTCGGCTGGTCCACCTGGACTCCGTTCTGGGCATGGCCGCCCTACTGGTACGATCCGTGGCTGTACTCCGATCTCTCGGCGCCGTACGTCCTCGATCCCTATCCGGGATAAGAAGGCCCCTGTCGGTTTGTCGATCCGCACGATCAGCATAGCGGCCCACCGTAATAGCCACGCGCAGCACCGCGACATCCATGCGCCTTCGATCGCACCGTCCAACACTCTGACCTCCTCCCGTACACTTTTTGGGCAGCAAAAAAGGCGCGACCTGGAGGCCGCGCCTTTCAAATTTCTACTCTCTACTTTCAGAATAGCAAATTAGCCCTATTTATCCGGAAAAATTCCAAACTTTATTTTCCGAATCTTTCCAAGCACTTATCCCCAATCGTGTAGTTTCTGCCTATTGACAAGATTTCCACAGATCATCGCGAGTGCACCCGCGCCAGGTGGCCTTGAGGTTTTCCTTTGTGATCCTTAGCGGCCTTCGTGATTGCTTTTAGCGGGGACCCACCCGAACATTGTCAATAAGCCGCGTTGCTCCGACATAGGCCGCCACCGCCACTAAAGCTCCGCCCGACACATCCGCCACCGGATCGAGCGTCTCCGAATCCACCACTTCGAAATAATCGAGCCTCACTCCTTTCTCTCGCGCGAACTCTTCGCGCCCAGCCGCTACCAGACGTGCAGAGTCCCTCTCACCGGTCTCCACCAACTGCTGCACGCGCTCCAGAGACCGATGCAGTACGAGAGCCCGTTTCCTGTCCTCCAGACTCAAATACGCGTTCCGCGAACTCATCGCCAGCCCATCCGCCTCGCGCACAATCGGGCAAACCACAATCTCCACCGCCAGATTCAAATCCCGGACCATCCTCCGGATAATCGCCACCTGCGCCGCATCCTTTTGCCCGAAAAACGCCTTGTCCGGTTCGACGATGTGAAACAGCTTCGCAACCACCGTCGTGACCCCGCGAAAATGCCCCGGCCGCGAGCCCCCATCCAGCTTTCCGCTCAACTCCTCCACTGTCACCCACGTCACCGCGCCCGCCGGATACATCTCCTCCACCGACGGCGCGAACACGAATTCCACTCCCTCGTGTTCCAACATCTCGCAGTCGCGCTCAAACGACCGCGGATACTTCGCGAGATCCTCATTCGGCCCAAACTGCGCAGGATTCACAAAGATGGAAGCCGCCACCACACCGCGAGCCGCGCGTGCCGCCCGCACCAGCGATAAATGCCCTTCATGCAGCGCCCCCATCGTAGGGACCAACGCGATTCCCTTGCCCTCACGCCGGATCGCCCGCGAAGCAGCCCTCATCTCGTCAATGTTTGAAAAGACTTTCAAAGAATTAAATGTGAGCGAGTGCCCATCCTGGTCGCGCATTTTGCGACAGGGTGGGGATTTTGACTTCCTCACAATGCTGAGATCCAGATTGCGCGGCGGGTGCCCCCTTCTGGCCGCCTTTGCCAGAGGTGAGGATTTTCAACTCACGCCGAGGGCACCCACTCGACCGCGATATGCGCCCCCTGCAGCAATCCGCCCACAATGCCCTTATTCCGCCGAATCGCCACGCCGTCCTGCTCGGACCTGCGAACGCCATTCTCCGACGCCGCCACTACCCGTCCATAAGGCCAATACGACGCCGGCAACTTCGCCAGCGCCGGCAGCAAATCCTCTGGCTTTACCAGAATCTCCGCGCTATCCGCTGAATCAAACACCACCACGCCATTCGCCCGCACGATCAGGTAAGGATTCCGCCAGTTCTTCATGTCATGGATGTGCTGGTACTTCGCAGAGTCTGCTGGAGGGATCGCTCGCAGAATGGTCTGTGGATCAGGCGCCTGCGGTGCCGGCTGATTCGTACACCCGGCCAAGGCGGACAGTAAAATCAATAGCCATAACGTTCGCCGAGGGATCACTACCGGTAATACCTCGCCGCCGCCGGAACGTCACTCTTCGCCGCCCACACCAGGGCCACGATCCACCCGATCACGCTCCATCCCAGAAACAGATTCAGCAGAAAGATCGCCAGCAGGTCGCGCTTGCTTCGCGCCAGCGCAATGATTGACGGCAAGAAGTACATCAACGTGCCGAAGCTGAAGAACGGAAAAAAGAAAAAGTGTGCAAGAACCATAGCTACCTCCCAATAGCGTAGCACTCACCAGTGCGTCAGTGAATCAGGGGATTCCGAAAGAACCCACTAACCCACACAGAAAGATACGAAAAACAAACCCCGCGGGTTCCCTACGTCGGCGGTGCCCAAGTCAGGGGTGCCCTTGGGAATCCCATCCTCATGTTGCAGTCTTTTGGCGGTACAGGGCGGCGATTTCGAATTCCTGAAAGAACTTTCCCAAAAGATTTCCAGAACGAACTTGAACGCTTTGCGTTCACCGGGCCGCGAGTCTGTGAAATCCTCGTTCCTCCGCTGAAACGACGTTACCGCCCCATCGCCCGCTTCCGCGCCAGTACCGTCTCCAGCGCCGCTCGTGTCTCCTTGGGCAGATGATACGACTCTTCATCCGAAGGATACTGCCGCGACCGCACATCCGCCCGAAAAGCCTGCACCGCATGGGTGACCAATGCCGACGCATCCCCATACCGCCGCACGAATTTCGCCGGCGGACCAAACGTCAGGTTCAGAATGTCGTGAAATACCAGCACCTGCCCATCACACTCCGGTCCTGCGCCGATTCCGATCGTAGGTGTATTCACCTCCGCCGTGATCATCGCCGCCACTTCCCGCGGAATACCTTCCAGATAAAGGCAAGCTACCCCCACGCGATCCAGCGCCACCGCATCACGCATCAGCTGCTCGATCCCGCTGAGGTTCTTGCCTTGCACCTTGTAGCCACCCATCACATTGACCGACTGCGGAGTCAGCCCGATATGTCCCGCTACAGGGATCTCGGCATCAATGATTCGTCGAATCAAGTCTGCCCGCCGCTCGCCGCCCTCCAGTTTCACCACTTCGGCGCCGCCTTCTTTCACGAAGCGCGCGGCATTGAGAATCGCGTCTTTGGCGTCAACCTGGTACGACCCGTAAGGCATGTCGGCGACCAGCAGCGCATTCTTCACGCCGCGCCGAACGGCCTTCACGTGATGCAGCATCTCGTCCATCGTGACCGAGAGCGTGTTCTCGTACCCCAGCATGGTTTGCGCGAGGGAATCACCCACCAGCACCATCTCGATGCCAGCCTCGTCGACCAGACGCGCCGTGGCGTAGTCGTAAGCCGTGAGGCAGGTTATGGGATCGCGGCGGAGTTTCTGTTCGCGAAGAGAGGAGGTTGTTACCTTTTGCCCAGAGCCGTCAAACAGACGGCCCCCGAGAGGGGTCAAGCTCATGATGTCCTCCAGTGCCCCTCCGGCTAGCCGGATAGAGCCTGTGCACCATCTGAACTACATGCAGTAGATGACGCTGAACGTATTGTAGCTGGAAAAGTCAGGCACGGCCACAGTACTTATTTCCATTGTTTTCAGGCATTTCCAATTTTGAACCAAAATCGCCGAAACGCCCACCTTTTTTTTGTGACTGTCCGCTCGTCTCTATAGCCGCTTGGACAATTGCCTGTTGGCTTACCTTGTCAGACAGAGTAAGATTATATCGATATGGCTTACCCGGTGGTAATCAGTTCCAAGGGGCAGGTTGTAATTCCGGCAGAACTTCGACAACGCCTTGGATTAAGCAAGGGCGTTCGAGCTGTATGCACCGAGGAGAATGGCCGGATCGTTCTCACTCCGATCGAACGCGTTTTGGACGAGATCCAGGGATTCCTGAAGCCCCGTCCTGGTGAACCTTCTGCCTTTGAGGAATCCCTTGCTGAGCGCGAACGGCAACGTCGACTCGAGCGGGAAGAGAAGTAATTGGCGGCTACTCGGCGTTACGTGCTGGATGCCAATGCTCTGATCGCCTTATTCGAAGGCCGGCAGCCTGCAGCCGAGAGAGTCAGGAAAATGCTCGTGGAAGCTTCTCGTTCCGATGCTCCGCTGTGGATGTCGGCCATCAACTGGGGCGAGGTCTTCTACACAGAGTGGCGCCGGCACGGAGAATCAAAAGCACGAGAAGCAGAGCTGAATCTGCACCGTCTTCCCATCACCGTAATCGATGTTGATCTCAACCGCGCCACCCGCGCAGCAGCCCTCAAACAAAGACACAATCTGGGATACGCCGACGCATTCGCAGCGGAACTAGCCATGGAACGTGGAGCCCGGCTGGTAACTGCCGATCCTGAATTCTCCAAATTGGGGAAGACACTATCGTTATATCCGCTGCCGCGGCATGAGAAGTGACCCTGGCACACCAGCTTTTATCGCACGACTGATACTGACGAGACCACGAATCCAACTTCGTCTCGTCGAAACGTGATCCACAGCCGCGCACGATTCTCAGGTATCGCATAAACCAATACCCGAGCGGATTCTCCATCCTGCCGCCATATCAGTGGGCATCCCTCAGTGCGGTTCATGACGTCACAAACGCGAGAATCGTTCTGACTTCCGTCGATCTCCCGCACCACTTTCTCACAGCGCCCTGTTCTGAGGTCATCGATGAGTCGTTCTGCGGTGTGTTCCGAGTCACGATTCCGCAACGGATTGAATATCGTGAACATTCGGCCTTGAGGAACTTCCGGCGTGCCGTGGGAGAACAGCACCACGCGGCTTGTTCTCAAAGAATAGAGGAGGAGCCCGCTGCCCAGGGCAATAACGATGATGAGCATGGCGAGCACACCTTTGCCTGGCATGCTTCCTACGCGCTGGCCGCTTCCTGTCCGCCGAGCGGCAGGAAATACTGCGTGCCCTTGATCGGCTCCGTCACCTTGCGCAGCAGTTCTTGCAGATCTTCATTGCGGTCGACGAAATCGATCTCCGACGTATTCACGATCAGCAGGTCCGACGACGTGTAGTGAAAAAAGAAATGCTCGTAGGCTTTCACCACTTCTTCCAGATATTCGTCGCTCACCGCCTTCTCGCCGGGAGCATTCTTCTTCCTGAGCCGTTTCCTCAGGACCTCGGGCGTCGCCTGCAGGTAGATCACCAGGTCCGGCGTAGGCAACTGTTCGCGGAAGTGGTTGTAGTACCGGTTATAGGTATCGAGTTCCTGATCGGTCAGGTTCAGGCAGGCAAACAACTTGTCCTTCTCGAAAATAAAATCCGCCACAACCGTCTTGCTTGATCGCGCCCCCAGATCGAGCGCATGCAATTGCTCAAACCGCCGTACCAGAAACGCGAACTGCGCTTGAAATGCCGCCCCGCGCTCACCATCGTAAAACGCACCCAGAAAAGGGTTCGCGTCAGGTTCCATCACTCGCTGCGCGTTCAGTCGCTCGGCTAAGAAGCCCGCCAGGGTGCTCTTGCCGACTCGTATGGGACCCTCCACAGCAATGTAACGAGGAAGCTCAAAGAGATTGGCCATGGGCTAGAGGTTGTACTCGGAAGAGGCAGGATATCTCGGAAGCGTCTCACTGGCAATTGCGCGATGAGTTAACACTGAGGAAAACAATTTCAGAGTTCAGATTGCAGATGTTGACCGGAACCGAAGTCGATCCAAGATGGCGTTTTCAATCAACAATCAAAAATCAGCAATCAACAATTAGAATCTCTGCATGCTAGCAATCGGGCTCGCCGGAGTTGCAGCCTCCGCCGCTGCACTCTCCGCCGGCTACCAGTCCATGGCCCCGACCGGCCAGTGGTACGGACGCACATTTACCAGTCTCGCCCGCGGTACCAGGCAACTCGCGCTCACTTACGATGACGGGCCGAACGATCCGCATACGATGCGCCTGGTCGAAGTGCTGGCCAGGCACGACGTCAAAGCGACTTTCTTTCTGATCGGACGCTATGTTCAGCAACGTCCCGACATCGTTCGCGAAATCGTGAAGGCGGGACATATCATCGGCAACCACACGTTCACGCATCCGTTGTTGACTTTCAAGATCGCCACCGAAGTCCGCAAAGAACTTACTGACTGCCGCGCGGCGATTCAAGATGCCGTTGGCGAGCATTCCAATCTCTTCAGGCCGCCTTTCGGCGGACGCCGCCCCGCTGTTCTGCGCATTGCCCGAGAACTAGGCCTCGAGCCCATCATGTGGAACGTCACCGGTTACGACTGGAGCGCTCCGCCGGCGGTCGTGATCGAGAAGAAGGTTTCCAGCCAGATCCGCGGCGGCGACGTAATCCTCCTTCATGACGGCGGCCATAAGCAAATCGGAGCAGACCGGTCACAGACAGTCCTGGCCACAGACCATCTGGTCACCCGCTACAAATCGGAAGGCTACGATTTCACGACCATCCAGCAAATGCTCAAACGAGTGCCTGCCGGTACAAAGGAGCAAAGTTAAGTCGGGTGCCCCACTTCTACCCGATTTTGGGAGAAGTGGGATTTTCAAATTCCAGGAGTTCCCATGATGCGCCTCTTGTTAGTGCTCTTCTCGACCGCTGCCATCGCCGCCGCCCAGCCCAAAGCGCTTTTTTACATGATTGCAACTCCGAACTCGGTGAAATCCTTCACTGAGCACGCCGACAAAATCGACATCCTCGTGCCAGCCTGGTACTCGGTCGATGGCAATGGCCTCGTCTGGGGAGGTCCCAACCCCGACGTGCTCAAGACTGCGTCCACGCACCACGTGCCCGTCATGCCCATCGTGGCTCTCATGACGCAACTTGAACTCCACAAGCTGTTCACGACTGAAGCGGCCAAGACAGCATTCATCAACGCCCTTCTCAGCGAGTGCAAGAAGAACGGATATAGCGGCTTCCAGATTGATTTCGAAAACGTGAATTGGACCGATCGCGATCTGCTCTCCGCTCTGGTTGCCGAAACCGCTGCCGCTCTGCACCAGCAGAACCTGCAACTCACGATTGCGACCGTCCCCAACGCGCCCGGATATCCCGGCAAGAGCCCCTATTCACACTGGCTGTACGCGAACTGGCGAGGCTCCTTCGATTTGAAAGCCCTGGCGCAGAGTGTCGATCTGATCTGCCTTATGACCTACGATCAGAACACTCGCTGGACCATGCCCGGGCCGGTCGCGGGCTATCCGTGGACTGTTCAGAACGTCGAGTACGCATTGCAGTTCGTTCCCAAAGAAAAACTTTCGATGGGAATTCCGGTCTACGGATATCACTGGTTCGCCGGCGATCCCGGCAAAGACGAGAAGCCGAATCCAACCGCGGAGTACATCGGACAACAAGACATCGACGGATACATTGCCGCCTATCATCCGCAGGTCGAATGGGATGCGGCCGATCGCGTGTCGTGGTTTTATTTCTATCGCGACGACATGCGCGACTGGGCCTTCTACACCGACAAGCGTGGATTCCAGGAGCGCATCAATCTGGTGCACGAACGCGGCCTGCAGGGATTCTGCTCGTGGGTACTTGGCGCGGAAGACCCTCAGATCTGGTCAGTCCTGCCCTCGCACAAATGAGACTGGAGCATTGGCGAACCGGCAAGCTTCAAGATTGGCGCTGTGTCTCATGTTCGCATCGCCGCAAACGCCCGCTTCGCCGCGGCAATCGTTCGCTGCACATCTTCCTCCGTGTGCGTGGCTCCCAGGAACATCGCTTCATACTGCGATGGCGGCAAATACACTCCTGCATCCAGCATCGCCCGGAAGAATTTCCCAAACGCTTCCGTATCCGACTTCGACGCTGAATCCCAATCCGTCACCGGACCCTTCTGGAAGAACCACGTGAACATTGACCCTACTCGATTCGCGCACAGCGAAACACCCGCGTCGCGCGCCGCCGCTATCACGCCATCCACTAAATCCCCGCTGAGCTTGTCGATCTTCGGATAAATCTCTCCTCTGTGATCGTGCAGCTGCTTCAGCATCGCGCATCCCGCCGCCATCGCCAGCGGATTTCCCGACAGCGTCCCCGCCTGATACATCGGCCCCAGTGGCGCCACCAAGTCCATAATCTCCTTCAAGCCGCCGTACGCGCCCACCGGCAATCCGCCGCCGATGATCTTCCCCATCGTCGTCAAATCCGGCTTGATGTTGTACAACTCCTGTGCCCCGCCGTACGCCACGCGAAACCCGGTCATCACTTCGTCAAAGATGAGCACAGAGTGTTCACGCTGCGTGATCAGCCTCAGGCCCACCAGGTAATCATCCGCCGCCGGCACGCATCCCATATTTCCGACGACCGGCTCAACAATCACGCACGCAATCTGATGTTTGAACTTCTGAAACGCGTGCTCCACCGCCGACAGATTGTTAAACGGTAGCGCCAGCGTAAACATCGTGAACTCGTCCGGAACCCCGGCCGATCCGGGAATCCCCAGCGTCGCCACGCCCGACCCGGCTTTCACCAGAAGGCAATCCGCATGCCCGTGATAGCACCCCTCAAACTTCACGATGTACTTGCGTTTTGTATAAGCGCGCGCCAGCCGGATCGCCGACATCGTCGCTTCGGTCCCCGAACTCACGAAGCGCAGCTTTTGCATGTTCGGAAACGCGCCCAGCACCAACTCCGCCAAGTCTGCCTCTGATGGCGTTGAAGCCCCGAAGCTCGTTCCATTGCAAGCGGCACCCACGATTGCGTCGAGAACGTTCGGCTCCGCGTGCCCGAGAATCAGCGGTCCCCACGATCCGATGTAATCGATGTATTCGTTTTCGTCCGCGTCCCATATGTGCGAACCCTTGCCCCGCACTACAAACGGCGGATCTCCACCCACCGATCGGAATGCCCGCACCGGTGAATTCACTCCCCCCGGGATCATGCTCTCTGCCCGCTGTTGCAGCCGCCGTGATTGTTCGGTTTTGCGCAAGGTTGTGGAAGGCATCATTCCTCTCGACACGGAGAAAACAGATGTCAAGCTCTGGGACGCGAACGACTAATATAGCAGCGCCCCCAGCACCGAATTCACCAGATATTCATCATTCCGCAATCCGATTGCAACATCTCACCAGTACCGTAGAGTCATCAAGATGCCCTTCTAACCGGGAGGGTTTGGAGGACAGTCTCGGGGGCTCCGGACTGTCCTTTTTGTTTTCTCGTTCTCATCCTTACAAATGATTTGTCATCAATAAAAGATTTGTCATCCTGAGGCGGGCGCCGTTAGCCCGCCGAAGGACCGATGTACCCCTGGCCGGCTGCACAGGTCCTTCGCGGCAACGAACGCCGCTCAGGATGACAGGCTTGATGAGCCTCGCCAGCTTAACGGCATTAACCATGCTTAACTCCATCGTATAATCCCGTGAATGATCACCGTCTCCAAGGAGGACTATCTCAAATCCATCCTGGAAGCCGAGACCGAAGGCGAAACCGTAATCTCGGCACGCCTTGCTCATCTCCTCAAAGTCTCTCCGCCCGCAGTGACGATGGCCCTCCGCCGCCTCAAGAAAGACGGATTAGTCCGCGTCGGCGCCAAGGGTGAAGTCAGCCTCACCGCCGCCGGACGCAAAATCGCGCGCAGGCTCACGCTCCGCCATCACCTCATCGAACGCATGCTCTCAGAATTGTTCGGCATGGAATGGTGGAAGGTTCACGACGAAGCCGAACGCCTCGAGCACGCCGTCTCGCCCGATTTCGAAGCCAAGCTCCTGGCGAAGTTAGGCTCAAGGGGCGCTTGCCCGCACGGCAATCTCAGCGAGGTGGAGAGCTCCGCCAGCCGCCGCCACCGCGGACTAGTCCTTCTTTCCGAGGCGGAAGTCGACACGAATTACACGGTCAGCGGGATCTACGAACGCGATCGCGGCCTGCTCGAATTCCTTGAGCACCGCGGTATCCGTCCCGGAGCCAAGCTGCGGGTCCTGGCACGCAACTACGACCAGACGTTGACCCTGACGACTCCTGAAGGCGCGGTATCGCTGGGTCCGGCGGCATCCGAACGAGTCTGGCTGTCCACGGCCGCACGGACAAAAAACTGAATTCCTTGTCATTCCGAACGGCGTTTCGCCGTGAGGAATCTGCTGTCGCTTGCGCCACCAACGCTGTCGGCAGCCGCCAGATTCCTCCCTTCGGTCGGAATGACAAAGAGGTCCGCAGCGGTAACCTCTGCTTGACCCAAATGCAACGATGCCACGTGACAGACTCGATCCTGATCGATAATCTTTCCTCGTGGCGCAACTCGAGAATTTTCGCCTCAAAGTCTTCCGCTCGGTCGCCGAACACCTGAATTTCCGCAAAGCCTCCGAACATCTTTTTCTCACCCAGCCTGCCGTTACGCTCCAGATCAAGGCTCTCGAAAACGATCTCGGAGTGCGCCTGTTCGATCGCTCTGCCAATCGAGTCGCGCTTACGCCTCAGGGGTCGGTCCTCCTGCGCTATGCCAGGAAGATTTCAGCGCTCGCAGCGCAAGCCGAACATGAACTCGGCGCGGAGGGCGGCCAATTCTCCGGAGAACTTTCTCTGGGCGTGTCCACGACCATCGCGCAATATGTCTTGCCGCGCCTGATCGGTGCTTTCCTCGGCGAACACCCGCGCGTGCAACTCGCCTTGCGCAGTGGAAATACCGAACAGGTGGTGCAGTTGGTCCTCGACGGCAGCGTGGCCATCGGACTGATCGAGGGCCCCGCCCGCGAGCGCGGAGTTCACACCGAGCCGTTCATGCGCGACGAACTCGTGCTGATCGTGCCACCGAATTCCGATCCGGCCCACTTCTCGGCCCAACAGCTTCTGGCCTCGAGCCTCCTGATGCGCGAACAGGGGTCCGGCTCGCGCCACGTCGTGGAAGCGGCGCTCGAGAAATCCGGACTGAAGCTGAAGTCGTTCAAGCACGTGATGGATCTCGACTCCACCGAAGCCATCAAGTCCGCCGTCGAAGCCGGGCTCGGCGTCGGCTTCGTGTCGCGCTGGGCGATCTCGAAGGAACTGGAACTGGGCACGCTCAGAGTCGGGCAAGTCCGCGGACTGACCATGACCCGCCACTTCTCCCTCGTCACGCGCACCGGCCCCACGCAGCAAGGATTGCCGGAAGCTTTCCGGCTGTTCGCGCTCACCCGCGGCAAACTTCAGTCGAACTCAGGAAAGCCGCGCCGCGAGCGCGCTTCCAGCCGATAAGCCAAACTTATCGCCAATTGAAACTACTGCTTGGACTGAGCTGTGGCCCTCCAGTCACACTCTGTATGTGAATAAGGGGATCTTCTTTGTCGGACTGCTTCTCGCGGCCAGCGGCCTGATCTCCCCGCCCTTCGCCTTGCTAGGAGGCCTCGTTTACGGTCTGGTCCTGACGCATCCCTTTCAGGTGCAGAGCAAGAGTCTTGCAAAATTTCTTCTGCAAGCATCCGTCGTGGGACTCGGTTTCGGCATGAACCTGCACGAAGTGGTCCATGTCGGACGCTCCGGATTTTTCTATACCGCCGTCAGCATTACGGCAGTCATGCTGCTGGGACTCGGGCTTGGTTATCTGATCCGCGTAGGTAAGAAATCGTCATTCCTCATCGCCGCTGGCACCGCGATTTGCGGAGGCAGCGCCATAGCCGCCGTCGGTCCCATCGCTGATGCCAACGAAGAGGAAATGGCCGTCTCGCTGGGAGCAGTCTTCATCCTGAACTCCATCGCACTCTTCCTCTTCCCAGCCATCGGATTCGCGCTGCATCTGAGCCAATCGCAATTCGGACTCTGGTCCGCCCTTGCCATTCACGACACCAGTTCCGTTGTAGGCGCCACGGCGCGCTACGGTGCTTCCGCGCTCGCGATTGGCACAACGGTCAAACTCGCACGCGCTCTGTGGATCGTCCCTCTTTCGATCGCAACCGCGGTCACCCTCAAGAGCAAAGCCAAAGTGCAGTGGCCGTGGTTCATTCTTCTGTTCTGCATCGCGGCCCTGTTGAACACCATGCT
>DATEHP010000280.1:0-5309 GCA_035279505.1 Candidatus Sulfotelmatobacter sp.
CGCGCGACTTGATCTCCTGCAAAACCTGTCGTGCCTGTCGCGCGTACTCCCCGGCAGTCACGTCCTGCGTAGGATCGACACAATCAAAGAGGTGGTGCGGCGCGCGGGCTCGTTCGGCCAGATTCGGCTTCGCCGTCCCGATGTCGAACTCTCGGTACATGGCGACCGAATCGCAGTTGACGATCTCGCCGTGGAACTTCTCGGCAAGGGATAACGACAACGCCGTCTTCCCGCTGGCAGTAGGTCCAAGGATGACTACCAGCAACGGATCAGAGGAATGGGTTTCAATCGGTTCGGGAGCCACGTTCAGCGCAGGCTCCAATGGATCTCATGCCAATACCGGATCAAAGTGAGGACTAGCAACACAAGGGCAATCAGGAGCAGCCCGGTCGTTTCCGAGGCATACACCGCATGGCGATGGTGACGGTGCTCGGCCTCGTCGTGGGGATGTGGAGCGGGCACGCGGATATTGTAGACGCTTGAGCAGGTCACTGGGAGGTCGTCAACTCGACACTGAGGGTTCCGGCGCAACGGCCAGAGGCGTTAGGTCTTGGGTGTTAGGTCTTAGGGAAGGGCTGATTAACTAACGTAGTAGCGACACACAGGGTCCCTCGACTTCGCAGAATTGCCAAAAAGACGGCAATTCTGCTCCGCTCGGGATGACAATGCTGTGGTTGATCAGGGCTTCCTAGGCCTCAAGATCGACCTTCCGTCTTTCGAAGTGGCTGGCCTAAGACCTTAGACCTAAGATTAGCGCGCGCGGTGCTAAACTACGGCGTCATCCATGGCAGTGCAGCCAAACAACAACCGGATCGCGCGTTTTGGAGTCTTCGAGCTCGACCTCAACACAGGCGAACTTCGCAAGGGCGGCGTGAAACTCCGTCTGCAGGGCCAGCCGGTTCAGGTCTTGACTCTTCTTCTGGAACGCGCGGGCGATGTGGTTACTCGCGAAGAACTGCGCGAGAAACTGTGGGCATCCGATACCTTCGTCGACTTCGATCACAGCCTGAACACCGCCATCAACAAGGTGCGGGAAGCGCTTGGAGACTCCGCCTCGAGCCCCCGCTATGTGGAGACTCTCGCTCGGCGCGGATATCGATTTATCGCTCCCGTACAGCCTCCTGTTCAGGCGCCACCGGCTAACGCTGTTGCTGCCGAGAGCGCGACCGTTCCCTCCCAATCTGTGCTCCCCGAAACTCCTCGGCCTTCGCCCACCCTGCATCCGGAACTCGAGGTTCCAATCCCTCGTCGCGGCCTGACGCGCGGATTGTTTGCGCTTATCCAAGTGATGTATCTCTGCTTTTATCTGGCGGCCTTGTTTCGCTTGCATGAAATTCAAAGAATCGCGGACTCGTTCCTGCCCTTGTGGGCTGCGAACACTCTCGCGGTTGCGGTGATGGTGACGGCAGGCGTGGGGATCCCACTGCGCTGTTATCTGCTTTCGGCAGTGGGCTTCGACTACCAGCGTCTGGATGAAAAATTCCGCCGGATCTTCCCTTTCATCCTGGCTCTCGATCAGCTATGGGCGATCGCGCCGTTTCTGTTGATGGAGAAGATTGGCCTGGGAGCGGCATTCGCCGCCAGCGCTGGTTTGCTGTACCTGCCCTTCTCTGAGCGAACGCTGATCCGGCTGGCTTATCTTCGGCCCGCTTCACCCGAAAAACGGTTGGATGGAACCAATCTCACCGATTCGCCGTAACCACGTCTAACAGGGCGGGGACAAGGTGTGTCTCCGCGCCGGAGGACTCCATGAAATCACTTGTCGTCCGTTTTTCACTGACAATCTTCGTCTTTGCGATTGCGGTTTTTCCAGCCCGCGCCGAGGAATGGTCGAAAACCTACAACATCAGTGGCAAGCCTGACCTGCACATCGAAACCTCAGATGCCAACATCCGTGTCACCACCTGGGACCAGAACACCATCGAAGCCAAGGTCATCGCCACGCGCTACAAGATCGGCGAAGATGGCATCCGGGTCGAAGAACACCAGACCGGCGATGCGGTGGAAATCGACGTGCATTTTCCCCATCACAACTTCAACGTCGAGTGGGGATCGCATAAGGTCGAAATCATCATCCAGATGCCGCGCGAGGGCAGGGTGAACCTCCGCACCGGCGACGGCAAAATCGAAGTCGCCGGACTCAAGGGCGAGATGGACTTGCATACGGGAGACGGTTCCATCAATCTCGATGGCGTCGATGGCAAACTGCACGCGACGACCGGCGACGGCCACATACGGGCCAGCGGACGTTTTGACGAACTCGCGCTCAAGACCGGCGACGGACACGTCGACGTGCGCGCCAGCAACGGCTCCTCACTGGCCGCCGGCTGGAAGCTGGAGACAGGCGATGGCAGCGTCTCTTTGGAGGTCCCGGGCGACCTCGCCGCGGATGTTGACCTGCACACCAGCGACGGCCACATCGATCTCGACATGCCCGTCACGACTGAAGGAAAGATTCGCCAGAACGACATTCACGGCAAGCTCAACGGCGGCGGCAGCCTGTTGACGATTCGTACCGGTGACGGCTCCATTCATTTGAGAAAAGGATAGCGGCCGGCCCCGCAGGCGCTGTTCGCGGGGAGACTTGCGCGCTTGCACGGACACATTTTCTCGCCTCAAAGCTTATACTTTGGGGTCCCGGAATTTGCTTGTATCCAGCGAGGGAGTCCTACATGGCAACTCTGCGTATGAGCGTCATTGTGCTCGCAGTCGTCTTCTGCTGTTCTCTGGCGAATGCCCAGCAGGCCGGCACCGAGAAGTACACACCCGTGCTAGACCTAACTGCCATGGATCGCAGCATCGACCCGTGCGTCGATTTCTTTGCCTATGCGTGCGGAGGATGGATCAAGAACAATCCGATTCCGTCGGACCAGGCATCGTGGAATCTGTACTCGAAGATGGAAGATGAGAACAAGACGAAGTTGCGCAGTATTTTGGAGGCAGCATCCGCGCCGGATCCGGGTCGAAAGCCGGTGGACCAGAAAATCGGGGACTACTACGCCTCGTGTATGGATGAGAAGGCTGTCGAAGACAAAGGCATTGCACCGCTCAATCCGGAACTGAATCGAATTGCGAAAATCAGTTCGAAATCCGAACTCGCCGATGTTGCCTCGCTGATGGCAACCGACAATGTGCTGTTCCGCTTCGAGTCCATTCAGGACCTTCGCGATGCCACGCAGGTCGTCGCCAATGCCGATCAGGGCGGACTCGGCCTTCCTGACCGCGATTATTACCTCAAGACCGACGCCAAGTCGGAGGAGTTGCGGAAGGCTTATGTTGCCCACGTGCAGAAGATGTTCCAGCTTCTGGGTGACAGTCCTGACAAGGCCGCCGCCGAAGGGCAAACCGTGATGCGCATCGAGACGGCGCTGGCGAAGGGTTCGATGACTCGCGTCGATCGGCGCGATCCCAAGAAACTGGATCACAAGTTGACCAGCGGCGAACTGGTGAAGATTTCCCCGGAATTCCAGTGGCAGGTTTACTTCACGAAAGTTGGTTTGCCCTCTATCCCGTCGTTGAATGTGGCTGTCCCGGATTTTTTCAAGACACTGAATGAGGAGATCGCAAAAGACAGCCTGGATGACTGGAAGACCTATCTTCGCTGGCACCTGGTGCATGCCAGCGCCCCGCAACTTTCCTCGCCATTCCTGAACGAAAATTTCGCGTTCTATGGAAAGACGCTGCAGGGACAGGAGGAGCTGAAACCGCGCTGGAAGCGCTGCACGGAATATGTTGACGACTATCTCGGGGAGGCCCTCGGGCAGGCCTATGTGGAGAAGTATTTCAGTCCCAAGGCGAAAGAACAGGCGCTCACCGTTGTCAAAGAGATTCGCGGCGCCATGGAGCAAGACATTCATAGCCTGAGTTGGATGTCTCCAGCCACGAAGCAGCAGGCGCTGGCCAAGCTGAACGCCATGGCCAACAAGATCGGGTATCCCGACAAATGGCGCGATTACTCGAAACTTGAGATCGTCCGCGGAGACAATCTTGGCAACGTCGAGCGCGCGCGCCAGTTTGAATTCAACCGGCAACTGGGCAAGATCGGCAAGCCCGTCGACAAAGGTGAGTGGGATATGACTCCGCCGACGGTGAACGCTTATTACAACCCGCAGATGAACGACATCAACTTCCCGGCTGGCGTGCTGCAGCCTCCGGCGTTTGATCCCAACTCCGACGCCGCCCCAAACTACGGCGATACCGGCGGCACCGTCGGCCACGAACTCACTCACGGATTCGACGATGAAGGCCGCCAGTTCGATGCCCAGGGCAACCTGCGCGACTGGTGGACAGAAGCGGACGGAAAGGAATTCGAGAAGCGGGCCAGCTGCATCTCTGACCAGTATTCGAAGTACGTGATCGTCGACGACATCAAGATCAATGGCAAACTGACTCTCGGCGAAGACGTCGCCGACCTCGGCGGACTTCTGCTTGCCTACATGGCTTGGAAGGACGACACAAAAGGCCAGAAGCTCGACCCCATCGATAGCCTGACTCCGGACCAGCGCTTCTTCGTCGGCTACGGACAGAGCTGGTGCGGCCACGTCCGCGACGAGAGCAAACGCATGCGTGCGACCATCGATCCGCATTCCCCGGAGAAATACCGCACGAATGGAGTCGTCTCCAACATGCCGCAATTCCAGGAAGCGTTTCACTGCAAAGCGGGCCAGCCGATGGTGAATGAGAACCGCTGCCGGGTGTGGTAGCGAAAATTACACATCAAGACCAATCGAGCGCATAAGCTCGAGACCATTGCTCTTGGTGACCACGCCATCGCGCAACGTGTAGTCGAACGTCATGCGCCCGTTCGCCAGTTCGTCTTGAAAGTGAACGTTGCGCAGATGACCATCCAACGGCCCACTCATGTCGGTAAGGGCGAGGTCGTGCGTGCTTACCAGTCCAATGGCCCCGCGATCGACCAGGGCGCGGACAATCCCTTCTGCCCCGATGCGCCGATCTTTCGAGTTCGTTCCCTGTAATAGTTCGTCCAGCAGAAAAAGCAGCGGTGGAGTACCTCGCGCGCAATCGACGATCTGACGCAGGCGTGTGATCTCCGCGTAAAAGCGCGAACTGCCTTCCTGAAGGGAATCGCCGATGCGAATACTGGCGCCGACCTGCAGTAGAGTGAGCCGCAACCCCGAGGCTCGTACTGGGCCGCCCGCCATGGCCAGTACCACGTTGACGCCGACCGCGCGCAATAGCGTGCTCTTCCCCGACATGTTCGATCCACTGACCAGCAGGACGCGTGTGGGCACGTTGATGCTCAGGTGGTTGCGAACGCACACTGCGGCGGGCAGAAGGGGATGTCCAAG
>DATEHP010000281.1:0-7805 GCA_035279505.1 Candidatus Sulfotelmatobacter sp.
CGGCGGACAGCCGGGCACATATACATCGACAGGTAGGAACTTATCCACACCCTGTACCACGCTGTAGATGTCATACATGCCCCCAGAGTTCGCGCAGGAGCCCATCGAAATCACCCAACGCGGCTCCATCATCTGTTCATAAAGCCTTTGAATAATTGGTGCCATCTTGAGGAAGACTGTACCGGCAACCACCATGAGATCCGCCTCACGCGGTGTACTGCGAATCACTTCTGCGCCGAAGCGGGATACATCAAACTTGCCGGTGATGCTGGTGGCCATCTCCACGTAGCAGCACGAGAGTCCGAAGTTAAAGGGCCACATGGAATTCTTGCGACCCCACTTGACCAGATCCTCGAGCCGCGAGAGGGCTATGCTGCGGCGTATGGTTTGTTCCAACGGCTCAGGGTCGGGAGTGGCGACGAGCCCTGTAATGTCCGGCTTGGTGAGTGACCACTGCATCAGATGCTCCTCGAGCGACGCGGCTGCCGCGCCCAATCCAGAGCGCCAATCTTCCAGAGATAGATCAGGGCTGCGCCCAGTAACGCGACGAATAGCAAGACCTCGCCGTAGCCAGCCCAGCCCAGTTCGCGAGCGGCTACCGCCCAGGCGAATAGAAAGACTGCTTCCAGATCAAAAACCACGAAGAAAATGGCAACCAGGTAGTAACGCACCGAGAAACGGACATGCGCCGAGCCCTCCGAAACGATGCCGCCCTCGTAGGGCTGACCGGTCGCGGGCTCGGAATGCCTTGGACCCAACAAGTAGGAAACAACGAGAACCGCCGCAACCAGAACCAATACAAACCCGAAATATGCAACGAATGGCCACATCATAAGAACGGAGACCTCTTTGACGATTCACCCTTGATGACCCATGTGTGTTGCCAGTCCATTCTTTCGTTCCTCTTCTGTTTTAGCTCGCCGGCCTTTTCTTTCGAGCAATGCATATGCCAAAAGTCGACACGTTTTGGAAATAGCGAACTGATGAATTCTTGCGAGATACCTGCACGGTGACAAACTGGGCTCATCTTGATGCAATGATTAATCGTTGGCAGGCGCCACGCTTCTGCGTTCCGGGGGCTATCCACATACTGCTCCGCAAGCATCGCTCTAGCCCACACTTGCCCAGTCTTCGATAACATCGACGCGCGGGACTTGCACACGGGGTGCCAGCCCATCAGAGTAGGTTTAATCAGCCGATTCCGAAGCAACTGTGAAATGTCGATGTCAATCAGACGACTCGTGGCGGAATATAGACATGGGCCCGAACACGAAATACAGTTTCCATTGAATGCCGAATCAGCAGCATTTCCAGGACTCTAGCGAAGATCGATCCAATTTCCTGGTTTAACCCACTCGTCAGCATCTACTGTGGAGAGGGCGCTAGAAATGGGATTTCAGCCAATTGAGGATTATGGAGCAATCTTTTGTCGTAGAACTTGCAATGACATAGACTGCCATGTGTTCCTCCTTCATCGCGTGATCATTGATCTTGCTGTATGAAGTTCTTGAGAATGGGCGCGACGTTGTTTCCCCTTCCGAGCGACATGCGGAATCGCAGCCGCCAAACACCAGATCGCCAGAACTCCAGCCAGTGCTGTAACTGCGTCACGCAAGGGCAGAGTAAGAAGAAAAATCACCCCTAGTGCCGCAAATGCGACTGCTAACAGGAGCCCCAGATATTCAACGATTCCGCGCCGTGCCTGCGAGCTGAGAAGAACTGCGCCCAATGGAAGGAACAGAGCTGGAGCAAACATCAGCCAGTAACCGCCAAGAATGATCTTTGTAATCAGAAACGTGATAGCCATGTTGCCTTACTCCTTTTGCCGAGGCGCACTACGCCCACAATCAGATGACATGCTGAAACTCTTTGTCCTTGCAGATGAAAGCGTCAGCACTTCTTCCCCTGCTAGCTAACCGCGCCCCCTTTGCGGCCGCACTTGTGCATTGGAGCCGACCGACCATCTATGCAGCGCCTGTGTTGACCGTCGGTTCCTCGGCCTTGACCAATGGCACATTTACGAGGTGTTCACTTAAGAACCATGTCTGGAGCTCATTGGTGCGGAGCACTTCACTGACGACCAGGTCATTGGTGCCGTCGTCGCCAAGGCGGGTAGCACGACGGGCTAGAGTCCGAGCCTCGCGAATTATGACCTGGTGAGCATCGAGTAAACGTGACAATTGAACGGGCACTTCCTCGCGGCCGCGGGGAGGCCGCTCGATTTGAGTCTCTTCGGCGACATCAGCGGCCATTGCCAAGCTCACACCGCCCAGCAACTGGATACGTTCCGCAATAGAGTCGACCAGTTCGACGTGTTCGCCGTAGTGCTTGTCGAAAAGCAGATGCAGTTGATAAAAGCTTGCACCAGCAACTTGCCAGTGTGACTTTTTATAGAGGTCGCGAATGGTAATCGTATCCGCGAGTAGTTGATTCAAACGCTCCGTCATTTCCAGGCGGACGGGTTCTTCAAGCTCAAGTGGAAGGGCGTGGTTCACCGTTCCGTACGCCTGGATGGCTGCAGCACGTTGATGAAGGTGTGGCTGTGCGCTGATGGTGCTTGTTCTGTCCGAATGCTTGTCCATTCAAATTCTCCTTAATCGTGATTTGTTGCGTGCTGCCTAGATGATCAAAAAGAGCAGATCACTTACATCGGTTTCGTTCTCGCGGCTCGGTTTGCCTACGATGCCTTCTTCACGTAGTCTTGTTCGCTTCCTCATGGGGTGGAATCAGACAGAACCCGCAAGCACCGAGCGGATGGTGGCAGACACAATGTTGTTAGAATAGAAAATGCAGATTGTGGCCGCGAACGCAAACTGAACGATACCGCTAGCCAGTTTCAGAAGCGACGAGAAACTCGACCACGCTGCTGCTCGACCTCCGCGGCAATAGGGCTGATGCTGTCCCTCGCGAGCGCTGTCTAATTCATTTGCCGGCGCCGGACCTACTGCCTTTTCCAACGCCGGATTCTCGCTACTCACAGCTTCCTCTCGGGAAACGAAGCCCAGCCCAACTATGCTCGGTCCGGCGATGAGGGTACGAAGCGTCCGTTCATCTCTGTACGCAAGGATTAGTCGTTCGGGCGGATCCGTGATGCTCGATAGCTGTATGACTGCATACTGTAGTTTCGTGATTTGAAGCAAAGCATTCATGACTACCGCGGCCTGATCTAGTACTTTGAGGCCTGTGCCTTTTGCGTTTGCAACTGTGTTTCCAAATGTCTGCGGGCCCGAAACTGACTGATGTTCGCCCGCGAAACAGCGGCCTTTGGAAGAGGGCGACTATGTGCCGCCGGAAAGAAGCACAAAGCAAACGCGAGCGGGAGATTGGAAGAAGGCGCGTGACGAAAATGCCCAAGTAAGAGAACGGCCGAGATAGCAGCGAAAGACGATTGTGCCGCAACAAATGACCGTCGCATGACAGCGTGGCTATGGATTGACACTTGAAGTCGGTCACTCCTGGGGGTTCAGTCGGGCTATCGGAGACCAATCGTTGCGTAGATCATTTGAAGTTTGCAGATGCTTGTCGTCTTTGAGCGAGTGGCACGATGCTGGCAAGAATACCCGCTAGTATGGCACCCAGCCCCCACAACACACCACTCCAGGAGCGGCCAAGTATTGCGTCCAGAGACAGTGAACCAGGACCTGTAAACGCGAGTGTCAAGGCTGCGACAGACAGAACAAATGTGTACTCGAAGCCGCCGCTCGTGATGAAGAAGCCTTGTTTTAAATGTGCACTAAAAGCAGCAACGATCATCACAGCAAAGATAATTGCCGCCGATAAATGTGTGGCCAACCCTGAGGCCAGAAGAACACCGCCGCCGATTTCGGCTAGTGCAGCCAGCAAAGCGTAACTTCGTCCCGGCCGGAACCCAAGCGCCTCGAAAAGCTGTCCGGTTTTTGCGAGTCCCTGCCCGCCAAACCAACCGGACAACATCTGTGCACCATGTGCCGCGATTGTTAAGCCCACGACCAGGCGAAGAAGGAGAAGACCGATGTCCATATGCTCTCCATGTGTTCTAGGAATCAGATCTGATCTCTGCGTAGCACTTTCGCTACCAGTGTGAGCGTGCTCATCATCCGCCTGCAGGGCGATTAAAGTTCATCACGCCCGGGTAATGCGGAAGATGGAGGCAGGTTCCGTAGGGGAGCTCGTAGGGATGGCGGAAAGGTTTCAGCTTTTCTAACAATTACGGTAGCGGGTTCTCCGCGTTTTGCAGGGTTCTATCCGATGGCTGTTATACCAAGGCATAATTGCGCCTTTTCTTGTTCAGGCCTAATTTGTTATTAGGCATGACCAGTGAGGAGAGATCGCCATTGGTTGTTATTGTCGATGATGACGAGTTGATGCGCAGCGCCCTGGATGGCCTTATGAAACAGGCTGGCTTCCAGGCCTTGACATTTGCATCCGCAGAAGAGTTCCTGAACTCTGGGGAACAAGAACGGACCGCATGTCTGATCGCTGACATCCGCATGCCTGGAATGTCAGGTTTAGACCTCCAATCAAAACTAAACCAAGATCGTATCAGAATACCCATCATCTTCATCACGGCGCTCGGTGACGAGAAGATGCGGATGCAAGCGTTGAGGGCTGGAGCGGTAGAATTCCTGAGCAAACCATTTGATGATGACGCTCTGCTTGATACTGTGCGGGCAGCACTGAATAGTTAGATCTTTCGGTCCTGAGGAAAGTGTAGTTCATCTGTGGACGGAGTCGACAAAATTCGACCATGTGAACGGGCGAGTCCTGAGGTCAGCCGATTCGACCAGATCATCGGCAACAGTCCTGCTCTGGAATTCGTGCTCTCCGAGGTGGAGCGCGTGGCACCGACTGATTCCACTGTCCTTGTCCTAGGGGAAACCGGGACGGGTAAAGAACTGATTGCTCACGCCATTCACAATCTGAGTGCGCGTTGTGGACGGCCATTCGTAAAGCTGAATTGCTCCGCGATTCCGTTTGATCTGTTAGAGAGTGAGCTCTTTGGCCACGAAAAAGGTGCTTTTACCGGAGCCATAGCGCAAAAAATTGGGCGATTCGAAATGGCTGATACGGGGACCCTTTTCCTGGACGAAATTGGAGATCTGCCTCCGGCATTGCAACCGAAGCTGCTTCGCGTCCTGCAAGAACAGGAGTTTGAGCGGCTTGGCAGTGGGAGAACGCATCGCATCAATGTGCGTGTTGTGGCAGCGACCCACCGCGATCTGACCGAGATGGTAGCCCTCAACGAATTTCGGAGTGACTTGTACTACCGTCTCAACGTGTTTCCGGTTCTGCTGCCGCCTTTGCGCGAACGCCGCCAAGATATACCCGGGTTAGTTTTGCATTTCGTCGAAACTTTTTCTCGGCGCATGGGGAGGCCAATTCGGCATATACCACCGGAAACGCTCGAGGCGTTCACCTTGTATTCTTGGCCTGGGAACGTACGGGAACTTCAGAACCTGATCGAGCGAGCGGTGATCAGGTCCAATGACGGAGTCCTTCCCAATCCGCTGCCAGCAACGGAAAACGATCCGGTGACACTGCGCCCAGCGCAGGGTAGGTTTACTGACTCTGCGCGAGCCGTGATCCTGCAGGCGCTCCGGGCGACTGGTTGGGTCATCGGGGGCCCGAGTGGCGCGGCTGCCCGGCTGGGGTTAAAGCGGACTACGTTAATCGCAAAAATGAAAAAGTTGGGAATTTCACGACCTGGTTTCATCAGCAACGCCGGTCAATCTTGTGAAGACGAAGATAGAGGGTTCGCAATGTAACGGCGGGTCGGTTGGAGCCGGAATCGGGTCGATTCAAGTAGACGCCAATCGATATTTTCACAACGTTGTTGGAGCGATCTTTATCACGCATGATCTTGCTCAATCCAGGAGGAAACATCGGCAGGCTTGCGAAATAGTTTGAAGTGTTAGGTGTGTGCAGGTTCGAGGAGGTCGTCGAAACTCAAGGCACCTTCACCGCTCTATGTGATCGGTCCTCGCCTACCGATTTCTCCGGTCAGCGCAGTCTTTCCTTTCGCAAACATAGCCCACGCAAGAGTGCTGATATCCGGATCGCGAGAGAGGGCAGCCCTGAGGAGTTCTCTGCCGGCTTCTTGTTGTCCATAACCGCACCACATTACACCACACAGAAATACATAGTCGCTATTCATTTCATCTCCTTCCGTTACTGTTTAGGCCAGCAATCTGGAGACCGTTCGGGAGTTCTTCAAGAAACACAGCGCAGTACCTATTAGCCTCATCCTGTCGAATGGCGATTGGGTCCTTGGGCGTCAAACGGCCTGTCAAACCAACGTCGGCTGTCGGACTACCGACTCCGAGCAATGCCCGAAAAGGGTATAAGTAAGGCGACTGCACCCCCTTTCGCTTCATTCGCCCATTGCAAAGCGTCGCGATGTTCGAGCTGACCTTTATAAAGAAATGCAACACGCAGAGTTTCCCAGTTGTCTGCGATTCTCCTTCACCAGGGACAAGCTGGAGAAATCGCGAAAACCCAGCTCCTCTGTGTGTTGCATTCTTTGCCACGATTGGAACAGAAACCGCGGCAACCCTTGTCAAGTTAGTATGTGCCTTCCCGCAAGAAACCGTACTCCGGTCAACGTTGTTTTCAGTACGTCCTAATTGCTTCCAATGCGTCGAAATCGAGCGGACTTGCATTGCCGTCCAACCACTTCCTCAGAGCGTCGCCTTCAATCGTGCCTTGGGACGTCAACTCGCGAGCGAGAGAATCGATCAGCGGTTGATCCGTCCGCAGAAGCCGCGACGCCAACTTGTACCCGGTGTGCGCATAGGGGTTTGTGTCTTTCAGCGCTTCGGCGACACCCCAATCGACCGCAGTTTGCCGCGCTTCAAGCGCACTGGAGACGTCGGATACGAGCTCTCTGCGCAACTCATCCGAAATCGGATCACTGATTGCTTGGTCCACGATCGATCCGATGTAGACGAAAGCGAAGGCTCTGCTTAGCAGTTTCTCGTCATTGTGAAACGAGTCACGCTGGCCCTTCCAGTCGGATACGATACCGCTGGGGCGCTCGCTACTGCTGATAACCGAAATCAGCCCGACTGGAAATCCCGCACGATATGCCATTACGGCTCGAGCGGCGAGATGTTTTGCGCTTTGTTCTTGTGACGCCATGGTGTTTGGCATTGAATCAAATCCTTGCAATCAGACATTGACGACTACCTTGCCAATCTGAGCGTTTGATTCTAGGAAGCGCGTCGCTTCTTGGATCTGTTCAAGAGGGAACGTGCGTGCGATGACGGGCTTCAGTTGTCCCGAAGCGAGACCGCTGGTGATGAAATGTTTTGCACGTTCTAGGGCAGCGTCGTCGTTCGTGATCTCACCATTCAGATAACCCTTCAAGGTCAAGCTCTTGCCCAGTACTGTGAACAGAGGAAACGGTGTCGGCTCTGGGCTGAGCGCGCCATATTCGAGCAAAATGCCGCCTCGCGCCATGCTGTCGGCGAGGGGGATAAAGGATGGACCACCGACGGGATCGAACACCACGCGCGCGCCAGCGCCCCGAGTGATCTCCCTTACTCGTGCGACGAGATTTTCCTCCTCCGTCACGACAACATGATCGGCTCCGTGGGCCATAAGCGCTTGCTTCTTGGCTCGGGTGCGAGTGGTTGCAATGACCTTCGCGCCCACAGCTTTTGCAATTTGGAACGCGGCGATACCGACACTGCTTGAGGCCGCTGTGACGATGACGAAATCTCCCGCGGTGAGCTTGGCCTGCTCAATGAGGGCGCCCCACGCAGTGACATATTGCATCCACGAAGCTGCTGCCTCTTCAAAGGAGATATTCCGCGGATGTTTGACGA